>JBATID010000067.1:0-7833 GCA_049667545.1 Woeseiaceae bacterium | reverse complement strand
GGTCATACGCGAGGCAGCGCGGCCGGCCACCGCCGCCCCACTCGTCCGTGAAAATAACTTTGGTGCCGTCATTGTTGAATGTCGCCGAGTGCCAGTAGGCAAACCCTTCGTCGATAACCGCATCCATGCGCTGCGGCTTCAGCGGATCGGAAATGTCGAACAGAATGCCGTTGCCTGAACACGCACCACCGGCAATATTGCCTGCCGGGAATACCGTGATGTCATGACACTGATCGGTCCGACTCGTCTCCTGGGTTTCATCGCCGTGATCACCCCCCCGCCACAAGCCGGACAGGGCGCCGGTTTCCGGATCCGCAAACACCGTTGGGCTATCGACGATGCGCGCTTTGGCCGGATCGTCGACCGGGATTTCCACGACATCGATGCGAAACAGCGCGGTTCGCTGGTCACCCGGAGACTCGTCAATGCAACCTGCCAGCTCTTCTTCGTCGCGCACACCGGCGGTGCCGGAGTTATAGACGATGATCTTGCCGTCTTTGCCCGGGCCGGAAACAACAGAATGCGTATGGGAACCACGACAGGTCTGCACCGCGCCCACCTGCACCGGCTGCGTCAGGTCGCTGATATCGAAGATGCGCAGACCTCGGAAGCGCTCCGCGCTGACGTCCTCGGCAACACTTTGCAGTCCGCAGTCGACCCGTCCTCGTGTCTCTTCGACCGACATGATCAGCAGATCGCCAACGATGGAAACGTCGCCCTGACCACCGGGGCAGACCACCGAGCTCAATAACTCGGGCATGCCGTCGTCGAGCAGTCGGTAAATATTGAATCCGTGGTAACTCCCCGCCACCAGCACGTCGCCCGCAAATGCCATGTCAGTATTCGAGAAACTCAGTAGCGGTGCGCGGCCGTTGTCGTCTTCATCCTCGTCTTGCTCGGCCGCAGCCTCTTTCTCTTCCGCTTCGTCTTGCTTCTTCATGCGAAACGACGGCAGTTCGGCCGGATTGAGCGGGTCGAAAAATCCTGCCGGCCGCGGCAATGAAGCCATGAGCTGCAGATTCAGGATTGCCTCACCCGCATCGTCGAGACCCGGCTTGAGTCCGGCGCGCGGGTCCGATGAGACGCCCACCAGCAGCGCGTTCATCCGCTCGATCTCGGTCTCCTGGTCGTTGGTCACATCGGTCGTAAACTCGAACAGGACCGGGTCGTAGGCCGCCCCGGGCTGCTTGAGCAGTTCTTTCACCATGGTTACCGCACCCTTGTGGTGGGTGATCATCAACCGCAGGAACAGCGCGTCGAATTCGCTGCCCTTTGATGCGGCAAGATCGGCCATTTGTTGTGGCGTGGCCATGCCGGCCATCGTGTGGTGGGTATGCATCGCCTCGTGTGCGGTCGGGTTGGGCACTGCCTCGCCGCGTTCGCGCAACCATTGCTGCATGAACTCGATCTCGTCTGCCTGCGACGCGTTGATGCGGCCAGCCACATCGATGAGTTCCTGCCGATTCGTTCGATCAGCAACCAGCTCGGCCATCTGCAGCGCCTGGTGGTGGTGCGGAATCATGTCCCGCATGAATCGGGCATCCGCTGGCGAGTAGCGTGTATTCGCGATTTCGATGGCCTCTGCAGCGCTGAGTTCGCGCACCGGTTGCCCGGGGGCGCCCGGCTGAATGATGCGAGCCTGCGCGAGGCTTGCGGCACTATGGCCAAGCAGAATCAGGCCCATACAGGCGCAGGTGATGAGGCGAGTCAGGCAAACGGGATTAGCAGTCAATGGATTCGCTCCGGAAAATGAGATCAGAATATTGCGGCGTTCGGGCTTCGCCGGCTCGTCAATTTAGCAGAAAGTTTGGCGTCGGACCGAATACAACCGGTAGTCTTGGCGTAGTAGACCAGACACCGTAGTCCGGGGACCCGTCATGCCAAATCGAATCATTCATTGCACCGCCGCCCTTCTGTTGGTCGTTATTCTGGGCTGCGGCGCCGCTACCCAGTCGAACAGCAGCACCGCGGACAACGCGCCGTCGCAGGCGACCCAGGCAAAACAGCAGGCACTGCGTGCCAGCCTGCCATTCTTTGATCAGCGCGACTTCGAAGAGCACCAGCGCGGGTTTATCGCCGCCCCGTCCTATCGGCGCATAGCCAGCGCGGCAGGCGATACTGTCTGGGACATCGGCCAGTACGACTTTTTGCTGACCGGCGAGAACTACGACAGCATTCACCCGTCACTGCAACGGCAGGCGACGCTGAACATGAATTACGGCCTGTATGAGGTGGTGCCTGGGAAGATCTACCAGGTGCGGGGCTTCGATCTGTCGAACATGACGCTGATCAAAGGCGACACGGGCTGGATTATCTTCGACGTCCTGCTTGTCAGGGAGACGGCGGCGGCCGCGCTCGCTTTCGCGAATGAGCAACTCGGCGAGCGTCCTGTCGTGGCGGTCATTTATTCGCACTCGCATGCCGATCACTTTGGTGGCATACGCGGCGTCGTCGATGAGGCAGACGTGGCCTCCGGAACAGTCCGCATCATCGCGCCGCGCGGCTTCATGGAATACGCAATCGCCGAGAACGTGTACGCCGGCACCGCGATGACCCGGCGTGCGTCTTATCAGTACGGGCGGGTGTTGCCGGTCAGCCCGTTTGGACAGATAGATTCAGCGATTGGCAAAGCAACCGCCAATGGCACGCTCGGCCTGATTGCCCCGACACAAACGATTGAGCGCGACTTCGAAGACCACACCATTGACGGCGTGCGCATGGTCTTTCAGAACACGCCGGGCACCGAGGCGCCGGCCGAGATGAACACGTGGTTTCCGGACTTCAGGGCATTCTGGGCCGCGGAAAACATTACGGCAACGATACACAACGTCTATACGCTCCGCGGCGCGCTGGTGCGCGACGCGCTCGCGTGGTCGAAGGGCATCAACGAAGCGCTGTATCGGTTCGGCGTCGATGCCGATGTGATGTTTGCTTCACACAGCTGGCCGCGCTGGGGCAACGAGCGCATCAGGGAAGTCATGCGCGCGCAGCGCGATGCGTACGCCAACCTCAACAACCAGGTGCTGCATCTCGCCAACCAGGGCGTGACGATCAACGAGATTCACAACGAGTACGTGGTACCAAAGAGCCTGCAGAACCAGTGGGCAGCGCGCCAGTATCACGGCTCGGAATTTCACAACTCCCGCGCGGTCCTGAACCGTTACCTTGGTTACTGGGACGGCAACCCGGCAACCCTCGCGCCGCTGTCACCTGCCGATGCAGCGCCGCTGTACGTCGAGATGATGGGCGGTGCGAAACCCATCTTAAAAAAAGCGCGCGAACTGTTTGACGGTGGCGACTATCAGTACGCAATGGAAATTGTAAACAAGCTCGTCTATGCCGAGCCCGACAATGCTGACGCCAAATTTCTGCTGGCTGATATTTTCGAGCAGCTTGGCTACCAGTATGAAAGTACGAGCATGCGCAATGCTTTCCTGTCGGCCGCCAGGGAGCTAAGGGTTGGCGTGCAGGAAGTATCGGGACTGGAAAGCGGCGGTCCCGACGCCATACGCGCACTAACCACGTCACAATGGTGGGACGCAGTTGCAATCCGGGTTGATAGCGCGAAAGCAGACGGTCTCAATTTCAAACTGAATTTCGTGACGCCGGACAACGGTGAGCAGCTGGTTGTCGAGATGAGTAACGGGACTCTGACGAATATCGTCGGTTACACGGCGCCTGACGCGGATGCAACACTCACCATCAATCGAGCGGACCTTGTTCCCGTGATGATGCAACGGACAACATTCGCAGGTCAGATTCAGGAGGGCAAAGCGACAGTGAATGGCAACATGATGGTGCTGGCGCAACTCCAGTCGACACTGGTCGCTTTTGATCCACTGTTCGAAATCATGCCGGGCACCCTGGCAGACAACTAGCGCCGCTGTACCCCGCTAGTTACGATAATCCAGCGGTGGCGGACGGTCGCCGAGCAAGGCTTCGTACTGGAAATTCTCGCCGAGCTTGTCCTCGTGCTCCTTGCGTGCGGCCTCCCGCAGCTCTTCGTTCTCAATGATTTCGATGGCCGCCAGTGCCAGCGTCTTCGCCGCGTTGTTCGCACCCTTGAAGCCGATCGACATGCCGCTTGATGCGACGGCCTGCCAGCTATGTCCGGAGGTACCCGGTACATACCCGGCGATTTGCAGGCCAACAGTAGGAACGGCGATGGAAACATCGCCGACATCGGTCGACCCATAACCGAGTTTGACCTCGTAGGGCTGAATCGTCGCCTGTGAACCGAGCTCTTTGTCGGGCGCATTCATTGTTTTGTAGAGCTGCTCGGCAAATGCCTGCTCCTCGGCCGTGTACTCGATGCCGCCAACGCTGCGCAATTTCTCGTCCATCATTTTGGCCAGCGTTTCATTGACGACCAGCGAGTGATTCCCGTGAATAATTTCCCAGTCGACCGCGGTGCCGGTGCCTTGCGCAGCGCCGAGCGCGGCCTGTTCCAGCCGCACCCAAAGCTCGGCCACCCGGGCAGCTTCGGGATGGCGCAGGTAATAGAAAACTTCCGCAAAATCCGGCACGACATTCGGGGCCAGGCCGCCGGCGGTTATCACGTAGTGGATCCGCGTTTCCTGTGGCACATGCTCGCGCATCAGGTTGGTCATGTAATTGAATGCCTCCACCCCGTCGAGGGCGGAGCGCGCTTTATCCGGTGCACCGGCCGCGTGGGCTGAGACCCCGCGGAAGCGAAACTTCGCGGAGCGATTGGCCAGCGTCGTTCGTGCAGCCGCCGAGTTTTCGCCGGAGGCGTGCCAGTGCAGCGCTACGTCAACATCATCGAACAGCCCTTCGCGGACCATGTAGACCTTGCCGCTGCCGCCTTCCTCGGCGGGCGTGCCGTACAGCCGCACCGTGCCGGGCGAGCCGGTGGCATCGAGCCAGTGTTTCACCGCAATGGCCGCCCCGACGGAACCAGCCCCGAACAGGTTGTGCCCACACGCATGACCGGCGCCCTTGCCGGCGATTGGGCTACGCTGCGGTGTTGCATCCTGGTTGATGCCGGGCAATGCGTCGAATTCCGCGAGGATTCCGATGATGGGCCCGGTTTCGCCATAACTGGCCACAAAGGCCGTCGGCATGCCGGCCACGCCGGGCTGCACATCGAAACCTTCTGCCGCCAATGTCGCTTGCAGTAACGCGCTGCTCTTTTCTTCCTGGTAGCCGACCTCGGCAAGCTCCCACAGCGTGCGTGCGATGCGCGCCGTTTCGTCATAGCGCGAATCCAGGAATTTCGAGATGTCGAGTTCCTGGGCCGCCGCCGTCATTGGCAATGCCAGGGACACGAGCAGCAATGCGGTTCTTTTCATCGGGTGTTCTCCAATCGAGTTTGCCGCCAGCAACCGCCAACGGCCGCTCAGTAGCCCTTCTGCGGATCGACCACGTTCAGTAACTTGTCGCCGGCGATGAATCGCCTGACATTTTCGTTGACGAGGACGCCGTGACGTTCCCGCTCACCGCCTGAACTCGAAACGTGCGGCGTGATGATCACGTTGTCCATTTGCCAGAGCGGATGATTGGCAGGCAACGGTTCCGGTTGCGTAACATCAAGGCCCGCGCCGGCAATGCGGCCGTCCTTGAGTGCTGCGACCAGTTCGTCGGTAACGACACTGCCGCCACGACCGACGTTGATGAACAATGCACCGGGTTTGACGGCGTCGAAGAAAGCGCGGTCGAACAGGTTGGTCGTCTTCGGTGTCAGGGGCAAGGCACTCACGACGACATCGGCTTGCGCCGCAAGCTCGAGTAACTCGTCCGACAAGCCCACATAGTCCACGTAGTCCGGGCCACTCCGCGAGCTGTTGCGCATTGCAATGACCCGGGTTCCCAGCCCGTGCGCCCGCCGCGCCACGGCGGTGCCAATGCCGCCGAGTCCGACAACCAGCACCGTCTTGCCGGAAAGCGATGTCATGCCGGCACGCGCGGTCAGCCCACGCTGCCAGGCACCTTCCCGCATCACCTTGGCGTAGGGGACCAGGCCCCGGGTCAGGCTCATCATCATTGCAACCGCGTGTTCGCCGATGACCGGCGATGACATCTTCTGCATGTTGGTCAGCAGGATTTCGCCGTTGCCGACTTTATCGACAGCGAGGCAACGTTCCGCGCCGGCACTGAAAATCTGGATCCAGACGAGGCTATCGGCGGCCGCAACGATGTCGTCACTGCAAAACCCGATGATCGCATCGGCACCCGCCGCCTGTGCGGCAGCGCCGGCTGATGTGTCAACACCAATAATCTGCGTCTCGGGATAATCCGCCTGCAGGCGTTCGGCAAGGCCGAGTGCGTCGCGAACGACAATTTTCTTTGGTGTACGCCAGCCCTTGAGTTCACGCGCGGCAACCGGTCCCTCGGCGAGGTCCGCCTCGATCATCAGTTGTTCGATTGAAACCTCTGCGCGTGCGACCCCTGCTGCCACTACCGCGACTGCCATCAGACCAATAAGAAAAGCATAACGACGCATAAAAGATCTCCGGTACCTGTTTCGGCCAACGAGAATACGACAACAATATTCGGATTACGAATAACAACGGCCGCAAGCGCTGCCGCGTGAATTCTTGATGGTCGTTGTCGATTAGTGAATGATGACCGTTGTTCAGTGAATCAATGAGGCCACAGTGAGCCGATCGCACGTCGCCTGGTTAATTGCACTATTACTGGCCGCAGGCTGCCAGTCGATACCGACCAGCCAGCAGCACGCGTCAGCCGGCAGCATGGTCGCTACCGCCCATCCACTCGCTACCAACGCGGCCCGGGCAGTGCTGGAGAATGGTGGCAACGCTGCCGATGCGGCCGTGGCGGCGGGTTTTGCGCTGGCCGTCGCGGAGCCGTCAATGAGCAGCCTGGGCGGCCGTATCCAGATCCTGGTCAGGTCGCCGGACGGTAGCTACCAGGGCTATAACGGCATGACCGAGGTGCCGGGGACGTTTGCGGCCCCGGACGAGCCCCTCGGCCAGGGCTACGGGACCATTGCGACTCCCGGGGTTGTGGCCGGCCTCGCCCGGCTGCATGCCGAACATGGTTCTTTGCCCTGGTCTGACCTGCTCGAAGAACCGGCGCGGATGGCACAAGAGGGTTTCAAATTACTGCCCGGCGCAGCAGCCCGTCATGCAAGCGGTCTGGAACAGTTCAGGGACAATCCGGGATTTCAGCAGGTATTCATTAAAGAGGATGGCAGCACTTACGATGCCGGTGACCTCCTGAAACAACCCGCACTTGCGCGCACGATCAGCCGCCTGGCCGCAACCGGCGCCGATGATTTCTACCAGGGCGAGATCGCGCAGCAAATCGCTGCCGACATGGCGGCTAATGGCGGGTATGTGACTGCCGGGGATCTTGCTGCTTACGAAGTCCTCGATGGTCGCTACATCACGACGCGGTATCGCGATGTCGACATTCACTCCCTGGCGGCCCCGGCCGGTGGTGGCCTGGTCGTGAAGGCGCTCAACATCCTTGAGAACTTCGATGTTGCAGCCCTGAACGACGTGCAGTGGGCCGCCGTCATGAACCAGGCGCTGGCACTGGCAATAACAAGCATGGCCGCCGATCCTGCAGAGCCCGACCTCGGGCATGTCGCAGACAAAGCATGGGCCGCAGAACAGGCGGCGAGTATCAGCGTACCGCCGGCAACGCCCGTGGCGGCAGTGGCCGTGTCACTGGCGGATAATAAACAGCAGCTGATGTCGGTCACCGACTGGGACGGCGGATACTGGGGGCAGAACAGCCACCACACGTCTCACTTCACCATTGCGGATTGCGACGGGCGCGTCGTGAGCATCACGCAAACGCTGGGCCCGTTGTTCGGTGCCAGGGTCATCACGCCCGAGCTGGGCT
>JBATID010000066.1:0-3115 GCA_049667545.1 Woeseiaceae bacterium | reverse complement strand
CGTACAGCGACGCCGACCAGCTTTCGTCCGCCGAATGGTAGGACATGTTGAAGTTGATCAGGCCGCGGCTGTCGATCTGTGTGAAGCGGCCCGGGTCCGAGCTGGGCTCGCCGTACATCTCGTCGCGGTATGAATAATCCGCACGCAGCACAACTTCGCCTCCGCCCGCCATCGGGATGCGGGCCTCCGGACTGATTGAGAACGTCAGTTCGGGCGTCAGGGGGGCCACGGGCGACACGGTATCGCCCATCGCATTAACCTGGTCCGCCACGTCGACATCGATGTAGCCGAGCGTTGCATGGAACAGGAAGTTTTCCGTGATGAAAGCCGTACTTTCCCACTCGAATCCGAATGAGTCCTGTTCGACGATGAGGTTCGAGGTATCGAAACCCGTAGCTGTGGTTTCGCTCACCTGGTAGGGAAGATCGTCGTACTGCGTGAAGAACAGCGCCGCGCTAATCTGCAGGCGGTCGAACGGCTGGCCCTTGATACCGACCTCGTAGTTGGTCGCCGTGATGTTGTCGCCGGCTTCG
This sequence comes from Woeseiaceae bacterium, assembly GCA_049667545.1. Lineage (GTDB taxonomy): Bacteria > Pseudomonadota > Gammaproteobacteria > Steroidobacterales > Woeseiaceae > UBA1847. Next base: position 2,582 of record JBATID010000066.1, on the reverse strand, counting down.
AGACAACCGACGACGGTTCCGCCAAACAGGCAGTATGGCCGTGCCGGGAACTGCCCCGACTGGTAGCCATTCTGAATCGTGCCGTACAGATTCATGCCGCCGCTGAGGGTGTAATTGGCAGCAAGCTCCCAACTAACTTCATCGAAGTCTTTGGACGCGCTGAAGAAACCGGTGCTGACGTTCGCAACGACGTCCTTTTCATCATTGGTGACGCGCAAACCGCCTGAAATCCGGAAGTCGTCAGAGACGTTGTAGCCGACGTTGCCGAACACGGCGAGGCTGGTTACTTCCTGGTTCAGGATGAAGAATCCCGGGAAGGTATTAAATGTCGTCGGATCCTGGAGGTTGCCGCCGTCTTCCTCGAAGTAGTACAAGCCGGACACGAAATCCCACGCCCCCATATCGCCGTTCAATTGAACTTCGATCGAGGTCTGGTCGGCGTCACCAAGTTCCGGGAAGGACAGGAAATCGTCGACAAACCCGTCATCATCGAGGCCGGACTTGTACTCCGACGACCGGTGACTCGCGATTACTTTGGTCGCGAGCTCGTCGTTGAACGCATAGTCGACAGTCGCCGAAATGCCCCACGCTTCATTCGTAACGAGCGCCTGGCTGGCCTGGCCCGTGTTGTTGTCGAACGGGTCCGATGCGAGGTCGGAATTGCGATAGCCGGCGCCGTAAACAGCGCCGTTCGGTAATTCATCAATTAGTGTTGTGTAGGGCCTGAGGCCGCCTTCGCCATCGTTGGCATCGGCCGTTACGATGAGGGAGAAGTCATCACTGGGAGCGTAGCGCAGAGCAAGCCGAGCGTAGACTTCCGTCATCTCACCGACCTCCACGCCGGCGTTCGGCAGATTCAGGAAGTCGCCGATTCCGTCGCGGTGCTTGTAGCCGCCCGTGAGAGACACGGCGACATCATTGGATAATTCCATGTCGCCGTAGAAGTCGCCATTCAGGCGTCCGCGACTGCCAATCTCGACGCTTACCTTCGCGCCGGGATCGGCTCCAGGGGTTTTCGTGATGATGTTGATAGCACCACCAATCGAGTTGCGGCCATACAAGGTACCCTGCGGGCCGCGCAATACTTCGATGCGTTCCAGATTAGAGAGATTCCAGTTCTGGCCGACCTGGCGACCAAGATAGACACCGTCAACATAGACGCTGACGCCGGGATCTGTCGTGATCAGGTGATCCTGCAGACCGATGCCGCGAATGAACGGATTTGCTGACGAATTGTGGCCAGCAGAAAACTGCGTGATGTTGAGATTCGGAACGAACTTGCCAATATCGACGATGTCGACGATACCCTGCTTGGCAAGGTTTTCGCCTTCAAATGCACTCAAGGCGATCGGCACCTCATAAATGCTCTGGGCTCGCTTGGTCGCGGTGACGGTGATTTCTTCGAACAAACTGTCATCATCTTGCGCGTATACACCCGACGCCATGCCAAGTAACAGGCCGCCGGCGGCCAGCCCAAACGCGAAGGTTTTGATTCTCATGATTGTCTCCCCCGGGAGTTGTTATTTGAATTGTAAGGTCGTCAAGTGGGTCTGGACCTTAATGTGATCGGAGTATAGCTGATCGTGTGACTTGTGCGTCCCGTTATCGTGCTCTAAGGTGACGGGCGTGAGCAATGTGATAAAGAATTTCGAGGCGATTCCGTCATTTGCGGCGCCGCGCGACGGGTACCTCTCAGACCGCATGGTCGCCGATTTCAAAGAGGCCGGCGTGCTCGTGCTGCGCGATTTTGTCAGCATCGAGGCTTGCAACGCGTTACGTGCACGCGCCGCGGAACTCGTCGCCGAGTTTGATCCGTCCGCTGTGCGCAGCGTCTTTTCGACCACCGAACAAATACAGCTCGATGACGACTATTTCATCGAGTCCGGCGACAAGATTCGTTTCTTTCTTGAGCGCGACGCGTTCGCGGACGATGGCACCCTGCGCCAGGCAAAAGAGCACTGCCTGAATAAAATGGGGCATGCCATGCATGACCTGGACCCGGTGTTCGACAAGTTCTCGCGCAATCCGGATCTTGCCGAAGTGGCAAAACGCGTCGGATTTACTGACCCGGTCATTCTCCAGTCCATGTACATCTTCAAGCCACCGAACATCGGCGGCGAAGTCGTGTGCCACCAGGACTCAACGTACATCTACACCGAGCCGGAATCCTGTGTCGGCTTCTGGTTCGCCCTTGAAGATGCGACCCTCGAAAATGGCTGCATGCAGTTCATCCCGGGCGCCCACAAACTACCCCTGAAGCAACGCAATTACCGGAGTGCAGAGGGCAAACTGGTGACGGAAACGCTCGACGATTCACCGTGGCCGGAAGAGAACAAACTGCCCGCCGAGGCGCCGGCCGGCACGCTGGTTATCTTCGACGGCCGCGCACCACATCTCAGCGCCGCGAATCGGTCGTCGAAGTCACGGCACGCGTATACGCTGCACGTTATCGATCGGCGCTGCCACTACCCGGCGAGCAACTGGCTGCAACGCAGCGACGATTTGCCGCTGCGCGGCTTCGCGAGAGCTTAGCCATGCTTTTTACTGACGTAATTATAAAGAAACGCGACGGCGACGAACTG
>JBATID010000065.1:0-13721 GCA_049667545.1 Woeseiaceae bacterium | reverse complement strand
CACCTAACGACCAAGCTTAGCGGCGGCATGTTTTCGTGTCACTTCTTGCACTTTATTTTTCCTCCGTCCGCTGCAGCGCATTGTTAGGCGTCATGGCCACATCTCAATAATCCCTAAATCGATACTCGAAGTGACTCGCTTGCTCGAATCCGCATGCTTCGTAGCGCCCAATGGCAACTGAGTTTTCTCGATCAACTCTGGCGAAGCATTCCAATACCTTCCGCTCTCGGCACAGGGTTACCACCGCCGCGGCGGATAGTGCGTATAAGGGGCCATCATATCAGGAGCGAGACCGTTGGAGCGAGCTGACGACGGCAGATCGAGGCCGCCATCTGGCGGAGCCGGCCCGAACACTCAATTCTGTTGAGTTGGAAGACGCGTTAGAAGGTATGCCTGAAGGCAACTACGCGTTCGTATTTTTTGACACCACTTTGGAAAATAGTGGTACTGCCTCTGAAATGGACGGATTAATGCTGGAGGATGATTCGACGTGGCGCGTCATCGGATACCAGACTCTTTGATAAAGAACTGACCGACTGCTCATGGCCTATTCTGTTGACTCAAAGGAGACCTCGGTGAACGACGAAGATAAGACGAAAACGGAGTTTCATGAGGGGGGCGTCAAGGGCTTCTTTTCTTCACTTCTTCTCAGTCTTGTTCGAGATGCAGTCAAGTTCATTATTGCCTTCGCCGTCGGATCCGGCGCGGGCGCGATTGTCTGCTGGTACTACGGCATTCCGCTCGTCTTTTCCTTTCTAGGCGGCATTCTCGTGCTTGGCCTAGCCTTGGCCTTAGCAACGGACAGCCTGTTTTCCTAGAGTTGATTATCTGGATTGATGCTTGCTTGTGGCCGAACTGCGACGGTGGCTTGTGTAGAGATCGACCGGTCGGAAAGCGCCAGGAACCAGCCCCGGAGTAATTCTGCGCTATAACATTTCGTAGAGCAGCCGGAACCCTTGAAGTGCGTACCAATTATGGTACACTTTACTGATGTCCAAGGACAGGCCCATTTCAGTTCGGTTTTTTCGTCTCGATTCTGACCGAGAGCCGGTGCGGGAATGGTTGAAAGGCATGACCGTTGAAGCCCGCAAGACCATAGGCGAGGACATAAAGACGCTCCAGTATGGCTGGCCTATCGGAATGCCGTTGGCCCGAAAAATGGATGACGGTCTGTGGGAATTGCGGTCGAGCTTGGACCGCGGTATCGCGCGGACATTTTTCACCGTCTATGGAAGAAAGATCGTCCTTTTGCATGGTTTTGCGAAGAAGTCCCAAAAGACACCGGCAAATGAATTGGCTCTGGCCAAACGCCGATTGAGAAAGTTGAGGTCGTAGTTGTGACACAGAAGAACATAGGAAGTAGCTTTGATGAATTTCTTGAGGAAGAAGGAATCCTTGAGGAGGCGACGGCCGTAGCGGTGAAGCGCGTTATTGCGTTTCAGCTAGCTGAGAAGATGTCGGAACACTCGCTATCCAAGTCGGAAATGGCGCGCCGAATGGCGACAAGCCGATCCGCTTTGGACCGCCTTTTAGATCCGGACAACGTCTCTGTGACATTGCAGACACTTCAAAGCGCAGTCCAGGCACTGGGTGGTAGGCTAAACGTCGAACTGGATTTCGACAACAAAGCAAACGCCGCGTAAGCAGGAATCGGGCCGCTGGTTCTGGCCGATCTGAGACGCTCGCCAGGAATCAAACCGTGGGGCTGCTTCGCGTCGCATAGCAGCCGCTCGCACATCATGAGCTATAATTTCGGCTACTGACCCTTTCCGGCCGGTCGCATCCCCTTTCCTCAAAGCTAAATAGTGTAGCCTACAGGCTACACTTGTGCTAGTATAAGCCGGTGAAGTTAGAAGCCTACGAGACTGAGGATGGTCATGCTCCTTTCGAGGAGTGGTTCGAGAAGCTCGACGGAACGCAAAAGCGGGCTGTTCAAAGACGGCTTCGAGCAATTGAGGAAAACGAGCATTTCGGTAGCCGAAGGAATCTTCGCGGTGGCTTGCATGAACTCAAGTTTCGACAGGTAATCCGAATTTACTTCACGGAGGTAGATGGCGAAGTGGTTTTGCTTTTAGGCGGTTCCGGGAAGCGCGATCAGAGGCGTGAAATTGATAAAGCTCGCGAGCGCCTCAAAGACTTTAAACGGCGGACGGATTGAGACGATTATGGCAACTAGCAGAGCATTGAGTATCAAAAAAGATTTGTACGAGGACCTAAAGGATCCTGCGTATGCGTCCGCTTATATTAATGAAGCCATTTTAGATGGCGACGAAGTCGTTCTGAAGACCGCTCTCGCCGATGTGATCCGCGCACGCGGAGTCGCAGCGGTTGCTCGAAAGGCCGGCATAAATCGGGTAACGATCTACAAGACCTTGAAGCCTGAAACAGAGTCGTCGTTCACTACAATGCATGCCCTCCTCAATGCCTGCAATGTACAGCTTCATGTTCAACCAGCTGAGCCGCGCCGCAAGCGCGCTTGAGCCACCTGGAAAGGCGACGCGGTGCTCGCTGTTGGCCGTTTTCCGCCCTTCGATTCATTCGATTTGCAGCAACCTGATCGTCCGCTATCGGTGAGACCGAACATCCGTACCAGTTCCCTATTGTCGAACAGCTGATAGGCTGCTTTGATTTAGGTTGGTTACAATCAAGGAGAGCAGTCCGCTGAAAAACAAGCGGCGAAAGATAATAGGTTCTTTTTTTTTGGGTGATCATGGATGACACTCCGCGTCACTTTACGTTCGCGGCGCTACCGTCAAATCCGGAGTTAGCAGCATGCAGACTATTGCAAGGTCCTCTTTGGCACTGATAATCGCCGCATTCTTTTCGGCTTGCGGTGGCGGTGGCGGTGGTGGTGGAATTACGACAGCGCCCGATCCGGAACCGCCTGCACCGGGACTGGATACTGGCCCGATGACTTGCGTCGATGGCAGCGCTGGCGATTTTCAATGCTCAGGAATCTCGCTCAGGAAGCGAGTCTCGCTTGAGGCGATGGGCGGTACCGCGGGCAACGACATCTGGGGCTGGTTTGATGCCGCATCCAACAAAGAATATGCCCTGATGGGCATGACCAACGGCACGGCGTTTGTCGATGTCTCCGATCCGGAGAATCCAATCTATCTCGGTATCTTGCCAACGCAAACCGTGAATTCCATCTGGCGCGATATCAAGGTTTATCAGGATCACGCATACATTGTTGCGGATAGTGCGGGTGCACACGGGATGCAGGTTTTTGATTTGTCGCGCCTGCGGGGACTTGTCGCGCCGCAGGTGTTTGCTGCCGACGTTGTCTATGCCGATTTCGAGAACGCGCACAACCTGGCAATCAATGAAGACAGCGGGTTTGCATATGCGGTAGGAACGAATACCTGCGCCGAAGGCTTGCATATGATCGACATCAGATCGCCAATCAACCCGGTGTTTGCGGGCTGCCACTCGGCATTCGATACACACGACACCCAGTGCGTCGATTACCAGGGGCCGGATGCAGACTATCTGGATAGCGAGGTCTGCTTCAGCTTTGCCGAGGATCGCGTCGAGATTGTCGACGTTACGCTTAAACCTTCTCCCGTCACAATTTCATCAAGCACATACCCCGATTTGGGTTTCGTTCATCAGGGCTGGTCGACCGAGGATCACCGGTACTTGCTGGTCGGCGACGAATTCGACGAAAATGTTTTTGATGTGCCCACGAGAACTCACGTTTTCGACGTGTCCGATCTCGATGCTCCGGTGTACCTATTCGCTTATGAGGCGGCCACGGCGTCCATTGACCACAACCTTTACGTTCGTGGCAATCAAGTATTCGAGGCGAATTACACTTCCGGGTTGCGCGTTCTTGAAATTGGCGACTTAGCGAACAATGAGCTGACAGAGGTTGCTTTTTTCGACACATTTCCCGGCAGCGACGCCACCGATTTTTCCGGGGCGTGGAGCGTCTATCCCTATTTGCCCTCCGGCACAGTCATCGTTAGTGACATTTCCAATGGACTGTTCATCCTCTCACTACAGTAAAGAGCGATCGCCAGGTGCCGGGCATCGACTCATTTGACTATCCACATGTTCAGGCACAAAAAAAGCCCGGCAGTTGCCGGGCTTTTTATTTTGCGCAAGGCGCGGGGTCGGGCAGTGATTACATCATGCCGCCCATGCCACCCATGCCACCCATATCCGGCATTGCGTGGCCACCTGCATTGTCCTGCGGAGCGTCAGCAACCATGGCTTCGGTCGTCAACAGCAGGCCGGAAACAGAGGCCGCGTTCTGCAACGCATAGCGCGTCACCTTGGTCGGATCCAGGATACCGGCCTCGATCATGTCACCGTACTCGCCGGTTGCCGCGTTGTAACCATAGTTACCCTTGCCCAGGACAACAGCATTCAGCACGACGCTCGCATCACCGCCAGCATTGCGGACGATCTGACGCAACGGCTCTTCTACCGCACGCTTCAGGATAGCAATACCGACGTTCTGGTCGTCGTTATCACCCTTGAGCTTCGCGATCATCTTGACAGCGCGAATGAATGCAACACCGCCGCCCGGCACAACGCCCTCTTCGACAGCAGCGCGAGTCGCGTGCAATGCGTCTTCGACACGTGCTTTCTTCTCTTTCATTTCGACTTCAGTCGCAGCGCCAACCTTGATGACGGCAACGCCGCCAGACAGCTTGGCAACACGCTCCTGCAGCTTCTCTTTGTCGTAGTCAGATGAAGAGTCTTCGATCTCGGCATTGATCTGCTCGACACGGCCCTTGATTTCCGAGGCCTTGCCGGCTCCGTCGATAATGGTCGTGGCTTCTTTCGTGATCTGGATCTTCTTGGCTTCGCCGAGATCATCGATCGTTGCTTTTTCAAGCGACAAGCCGACTTCTTCGGAGATAACCTGGCCGCCGGTCAGAACAGCGATGTCCTGCAGCATGGCTTTTCGGCGATCGCCGAAGCCCGGAGCCTTAACAGCAGCAACCTTGACGATACCGCGGATGTTGTTAACAACCAACGTAGCGAGCGCCTCGCCTTCCACATCTTCCGAGATGATCAGCAGCGGACGGCCGGCCTTGGCAACACTCTCCAGTACCGGCAGCAGATCGCGAATGTTCGAGATCTTCTTGTCGTACAGGAGGATCAGCGGGTTGTCGTGCTCGATCTGCTGGCTGCTGGCGTCGTTGATGAAGTACGGCGACAGGTAACCGCGATCAAACTGCATGCCTTCGACGACATCGAGTTCGTTAGCGAGACCGGTACCCTCTTCAACGGTGATAACGCCTTCCTTGCCAACCTTGCCCATCGCATCAGAGATGATTTCACCGATCTCAACGTCAGAATTAGCAGAGATGCTGCCAACCTGTGCGATGGCTTTCTCGTCCGCACAAGGTATCGACAGGTTCTTCAACTCAGCCACGATGGCCGCCGAGGCCTTATCGATGCCGCGCTTGAGATCCATCGGGTTCATGCCAGCAGCAACCGACTTCAAGCCCTCACGCAGGATTGCCTGGGCAAGAACCGTAGCGGTCGTCGTACCGTCACCGGCAACATCAGACGTCTGGGAAGCGACTTCCTTGACCATCTGCGCGCCCATATTTTCAAACTTGTCTTCGAGCTCGATTTCCTTGGCAACCGAAACACCGTCTTTTGTGACGGTCGGTGCACCAAAACTCTTGTCGAGCACAACGTTGCGGCCTTTGGGACCCAGGGTCACCTTCACCGCGTTTGCGAGAACGGTAACGCCGGCAAACATCTTCTGCCGTGCGTCATCGCCAAAACGTACTTCTTTAGCAGCCATCTTAAGATTCCTCTTTTGACTGAGACGGCCGGAGCCGCCTGCTGATTATTTGAACTGTTCAGGTATGAGGAGGCTTAGCCTTCGATAACCGCCATGATGTCGTCTTCCTTCATCACGAGCAGTTCTTCACCATCAACCTTGACTTCTGTACCGGCATATTTGCCGAACAGGACCTTGTCGCCGACCTTTACGTCGAGCTTGCGGATATCGCCGTTTTCGAGAATCTTGCCATTGCCTGCAGCGATAACTTTGCCCTTGATGGGCTTCTCTGCGGCGGTATCGGGAATTACGATTCCACCCGGCGATGTGCGCTCTTCTTCCATGCGTTTAACGATGACCCGATCATGAAGCGGACGCATCTTCATGGTGCATATCTCCTATAGATTATTGATTTAAAACCATTTTTAGTCGGTACTTGGACCGTGCGTTGTTAGCACTCGGCCTCGAGGAGTGCTAATGATAGGGATGAAACACCAAAATTCAAGCTCTCTGGCTGGACTTTTGTGTCGAAAATAGGAACTTAGACGGTGACACGCACTCGGTTAGCGGTGACAATCGCTAGCCGGCAGCGACCCGGACACCGAGTTCTTCCCCAGAATGCCATTATGAGATTAAATTCCCACGCCCTGACATTCTTCCTGATGGCTGCCTGGCTGGCCTCGCCGGCGCTCGCGGACCCGGGGCTCAGAGACCAGGAGCCGCTACCGGTCACCGAGGCATTTCAGTACGTCGTCGCCGACACCGGGCAGGCGTTCGAGATCGACTGGGCCATCGCAGACGGCTACTACCTGTACAAAAAGAAACTCGGCTTCGAAAGCGCCGATGACAAGCTTAAGCTCGGTGCGCCTGAGCTGCCGGACGGCCTCGATTACGAGGACGAGTTCTTTGGCCCGCAGCAGATTTATCGCGAACGCTTCTTCGTCACGATCCCTTACACCGTCTCGGGCGAGCGCCCGGCAAGCGCCGAGCTGCTGATCAAGAGCCAGGGCTGCGCGGACCTGGGGCTTTGTTATCCGCCGCAGCGATGGACGGTTTCCGTCGACATGAAATCGGTTGACGTGAAATCGATCGCAAGCGGTGGCGCTAACCTCGCATTGGATAAAGCGCTCAGCACTTTGGGAGGCAGCAGCGAATTCCCGCCCGTCGATGACGTGTTCATTCCGGAAGTTTTTCCGCTGGATGGCAACACCGTCGAGGTCGGCTTCCGCATCGAACCGGGTTTCTAACTATATAAAGACAAGATCTCGGTGCGGTCCCTGAGCGCTGACACCAAAGCCGGCCGGCTCGATCTCCCGAAAGGCAAAATGAAGGTCGATGAGTACTTCGGTGAAATGGAGGTATACCTCGACAGCATCATTGCGCCGCTGACGATTGCACGTGCATCGCCAGGTGCCATGGAGATTGAGCTCGAAGTCAGTTATCAGGGCTGTGCCGAGGGCGGCCTTTGCTACATGCCACAGACACGCGTGTTTAATGTCAGCTTGCCGGCAGCAGCCACCGTCTCGGCAATTTCGTCGGATCCCGGCGCAGCACCCGTCGAGCCCAAGGCCCCGCAGAGCGAACAGGCACGCCTGGCGAAGATCATTACGGACTCGAGCATCTGGGTTGCAGCAGGCCTGTTCTTCCTGGCGGGCCTCGGTCTTGCTTTCACGCCGTGCGTCCTGCCCATGGTGCCGATCCTCTCGGGCATCATCGCCGGCGAAGGCGACAACGTCACACCAAGGCGGGGCTTCACGCTGGCGCTGAGCTACGTGCTCGGGATGGCGCTGGTCTATACGGCAGCAGGCATCATAGCGGCGGCGGCGGGCTTGCAGCTACAGGCAACGTTCAACCAGCCGTGGATCCTGATCCTGTTCTCGCTGCTGTTCGTCGTACTGGCGCTGGGCATGTTCGGCCTCTATGACCTGCAGATGCCGAGCAGCGTCCAGACCCGACTTGCCAATGCCAGCGGCAACCAGAAGAGCGGCACGATGATAGGCGCGTTCGTCATGGGCGCACTGTCCGCGTTGATTGTTACCGCCTGTGTAGCGCCGGCCCTGATCGCGGCGCTAACCGTGATGGCGCAAACCGGCGACATGTTGCGCAGCGGCACGGCACTCTTCGCGATGAGCCTCGGCATGGGCGCGCCGTTACTGCTCGTAGGCGCCGCACAAGGCAAATTCCTGCCGAAAGCAGGACCGTGGATGGTTGCCGTCCGGAACGCGTTCGGCTTCATGATGCTCGGACTCGCGATCTGGATGTTGTCGAGGATCCTGCCGGGTAATGTCACGATGCTGCTGTGGGCGGTACTCATTTTCATGGCCGGCGTGTTCATGGGCGGCCTGACGACACTCACCACGGGTTCCAGTGTCGTGCAGAAACTTGGCAAGGGCTTCGGTTTTCTGGCGCTTATTTACGGCGCCATCCTGCTCCTCGGCGCACTGACCGGCGGCAGCAATCCGTTGCAGCCGCTGGCAACTATCAACGTCGGTAAAGGAGACACTGTTACGTCAGAAGCGCACGCCCTGCCGTTCAAGCGCGTCAAGACGGTGACTGACCTCGACCGGGAGCTGGCGGCAGCAGCAGGCAGGGGCGAGAGCGCATTCCTCGACTTTTACGCCGACTGGTGCGTCTCGTGCAAGGAGATGGAGGCTTACACCTTTACCGACAACGACGTGCAGGTAGCGCTCTCGAACACGGCCTGGCTGCAGGCTGATGTCACCGCAAATGACGCGGCGGATCAGCAACTCCTGGCGCGATTCGGCGTATTTGGCCCGCCGACAATTATTTTCTTCGGCACCGACGGCCAGCAGCGTCACGGCTACGAAGTTGTCGGTTACATGAAGGCCGCGGATTTTGCGGCACATCTCGAACAGGCGTTGGGTGCACCGGCGCCTGCAGCCGCGCAAGCTGGCAACTAACACGCAACTCTAAATAAAGGCGATACACGTGTCTCGAGTAATGTTGATATTCGCAACCGCCCTGGTTGCCCTGATGGCCGGCGCGCTTTTCTATGCCGCGCGGATTCCGGTATCGGAACGACCGGCGCCAGCCGCAACAGCGGCCCCTGAGGCCGCGACACTCAATGCCGTCAAGTACCCTGAGTTTAGTTTGCCCGACATGTCTGGCAGGGCTCGCGACTTTTCTGAATGGCAAGGCACGCATCGCCTGGTTAATTTCTGGGCGACCTGGTGTGCGCCCTGCCGCCGCGAAATTCCGTTGTTGAAGTCATTTCAGGATCTGCACGCGAACGACGGCTTCCAGGTACTCGGTATTGCCGTCGACTATGCCGAGGATGTCACCGCCTACGCCGAGACTGCCAAGTTCAATTACCCCGTACTCATCGGCCAGGAGGACGCCATGGCCGTCGCCGAATCCTCGGGCATTGAGTTCATTGGCATGCCGTTTACGATGATCGTAGCTGCGGACGGCGAATACCTGAGCGCGTACATCGGCGAGTTGCACCAGGAGCACCTCGACACCGTCGTCGAGGTCATGACCCGGCTCGAGCGTGGCGAAATCGACAAGATCGGTGCGCGGACAGCACTTGACCAGCTCTAGAGATCTGACGGCCGGTCGTCTTATCGCCAATTTATTCTGTCAAAAATAGCCTAAAGTCGTCAAAAAAGGGTAGTATTGCGGCCATCTTCGGCTATCTCGCTACGCCCTTCATCCATGTCCGAGCTCCTGCTAATCAATGGACCAAACCTCAACCTGCTTGGCTCGCGGGAACCAGAGGTCTACGGCGACATGCAGCTGACGGACATCGAAGCGCGTTGCGTCGCGCTCGCGGACCAGCTCGGCCATCGACTGACCTGCTTTCAGAGCAACGCTGAGCACGAGCTGATCAATCGCGTACAGCTGGCGGCCACCGAAGGCACTGATTTCATCATACTGAATCCGGGCGGTTTTACCCACACGAGCGTCGCACTGCGCGATGCCTTCCTGGGTGTCGGGATTCCATTTATCGAGATTCATCTCAGTAACACGTTCGCTCGTGAAGAATTTCGACACAACAGTTACTTCAGCGATATCGCAAGTGGCTGTCTTTTTGGATTTGGGGCTTACGGATACGAATTGGCGGTGCAAGCTGCCAGCCGCCATGTGGCCAAAGCCGGGGATTAAGCAATGGACATCAGAAAAGTAAAAAAACTTATTGAGTTGCTAGACGAATCCGGAATCGCGGAAATTGAAATCACTGAAGGTGACGACTCGGTGCGAATAAGCCGTTATTCACCGTCCGGACCCGCGGCACCGGTGGCAACACACCTTGCTCCACCGGCACCATCCGCCGCTCCCGCACAGGCAGCCGCGGCACCGGCACCGGCCGAACCCGTGGAGGAAGGCATTGAAGTTAAGGCACCAATGGTGGGCACCTATTATGCGGCTTCCTCACCGGGTGCCGCGCCCTACGTACAAGTCGGCGATCGCGTCAGCGAAGGTGACACGATTTGCATCATTGAAGCCATGAAAATGATGAACCAGATCGAGGCCGAAGTTTCCGGCGTCGTGAAGTCGATCCGCCTGCAAAACGGTGAGCCGGTTGAGTACGGCCAGACGCTGTTCGTGATCGATCAGCGTAATGAAAACTAACGGGCACATCTGATGCTCGAAAAAATCGTCATCGCCAATCGCGGCGAGATCGCACTCAGAATCCTGCGGGCCTGCCGCGAAATGGGCATCAAGACCGTCGCCGTGTATTCGACAGCAGACAGCAACCTGAAGCACGTGTTGCTCGCCGATGAAACCGTGTGCATTGGTCCGCCGCCGTCCACAGACAGTTATTTGAACATGCCGGCCATCATCAGCGCGGCGGAGGTCACCGACGCGGAGGGGATTCACCCGGGCTACGGATTTCTCTCCGAGAATGCGGATTTTGCCGAACGCGTCGAGTCGAGCGGATTTGTCTTTATCGGCCCCAAAGCGGATTCGATCCGACTGATGGGCGACAAGGTTTCCGCCATCCGGGCGATGAAAGCGGCCGGCGTGCCGTGCGTCCCCGGCTCCGACGGCCCGGTCAGCGAGAACGCTGACGAAAACATGCGCCTGGCACGCGACATAGGCTACCCGATCATCATCAAGGCGTCGGGTGGCGGTGGCGGCCGCGGCATGCGAGTCGTGCACACCGAGGCCTCGCTCATTGCCGCAATTACCGTAACGCAGTCGGAGGCGCGCGCCGCGTTCGGCAATGACGTGGTGTACATGGAAAAATTCCTCGAGAAACCACGGCACGTCGAGTTCCAGGTTCTCGCTGACACGCACGGCAACGCCATTCACCTGGGCGAGCGCGACTGTTCGATGCAGCGGCGGCACCAGAAAGTCATCGAAGAAGCACCCGCTCCCGGCATCACCGAGGAGCAGCGTCAGCGCATCGGCATGCGCTGCGTCAACGCCTGCAAGGAAATCGGGTATCGCGGCGCTGGCACGTTCGAGTTTTTATACCAGGACGGCGAGTTCTATTTCATCGAAATGAACACACGCTTGCAGGTCGAGCACCCGGTAACGGAGATGATCACCGGGGTCGACATCGTGCGCGAGCAGCTGCGTATTGCCAGTGGTGAGGCACTCCACAACAAGCAGGAAGATATTCACATCCTGGGCCATGCGATCGAATGTCGCATCAACGCGGAAGATCCGCGCACTTTCATGCCGTCACCGGGCCTGGTCACACTGTGGCACTCGCCCGGCGGTCCCGGCATCCGCGTGGAGAGCCATCTCTACAGCGGTTACAAAGTGCCGCCCTACTACGACTCGATGGTCGGCAAGCTGATCGCGCACGGGGCGACCCGGGACGTAGCTGTCGCCCGCATGAAAAATGCATTGAGCGAGGTGGTTATCGAGGGCATCAAGACCAATGTCCCCTTGCACCAGGAGATCTTCCAACACGCCGCCTTCCAGGCCGGCGGCACGGATATTCATTACCTCGAGAAGCGTCTCGGGCTGGTTTGAGCGGGAACAGCGTCAGGGTGGACTGGCAACAGTTTGTCATGCACCTCGAGGCGCTCGATCCTGCGAATGTCGAAGTCATCTTCCTGCGTCATGGTGCCTGCTCGGTTACGTTGAGCGATGCGGGCGACAACCCGGTGCTGGAACCCGGTCCGGGTGAGACGCCGCTGTGGGTTGAGACGCGCATCACGGGACTGTTTCCGCAGACCTGCAATCTGCAACAACTCGAAACGGATTTGCTCAGCGAACTTGGGCTTACAAAACTGCCGCCGCATCATATTGAAGACCTCGCTGATCGCGCCTGGGAGCGCGAGTGGCTCAAGGACTTCGGGCCGATGCGTTTCGGCAAAAGACTCTGGATTTGTCCCGGCGACGCCGAGATCGCAGAGGCAGACGCGGTCATTGTCCGGCTGGATCCAGGGCTCGCATTCGGCACCGGCACGCACCCGACAACGGCATTGTGTCTCGAATGGCTGGATGCTCTGTCGCTGCAAGGCAAGACGCTGCTCGACTACGGCTGCGGCTCCGGAATCCTTGCGGTTGCAGCGCTCAAGCTCGGCAGCCTGTCGGCAACGGCGATCGACAACGACCCACAGGCCGTGATTGCTACCCGGCAGAACGCGCTCAATAACGCTGTCGCCGAGCGGCTTCACGTGCAGCACAGCGCGCAACCTGTCGCGGGACGCTTTGACGTCGTTGTGGCGAATATTCTCGCCGGACCGCTCATCGAGCTGGCGGAAAAAATTACGGCGATGCTGGCGAAGTCCGGAAACCTCGCGTTGTCCGGCGTATTATTCGGGCAGGTGGCGGACGTAATGGCCGCCTACGAGCCATGGATCGACTTCGCGCCCGCCGAATTCCGGGAGCAAGACGGCCAGACTTGGTCACGACTGAGCGGAACCAGGAGATAGCGCCAGGCGATGTACACCCAGTGCCCCGACTGTAGTGCAGCATTTGTCGTCACCGCGGACGACCTGAAAAAGGCCGCCGGCAAAGTGCGCTGTGGCGGCTGCGGCAGCGCCTTCGACGCATTGCAGTACCTGTCGGAATCCCCCCCGGAAACTCACAATGAATCCCCCGGCGACAGCACGTTGCCCGAACTCAAGCCGGCCTCGCCCGGGACCGGGCCGCCCCTTCCCAAGTCTATTTCCGCCAACGAGACTATTGCGCTGCTGCAAACGCTCGACGAACTGGCAGGATCCGATATCCGCATCGAGGATACCGGCATCGAATGGCGAGTGCTTGACGAGGTCGCGTTAGCGGAGCTGCCCGCCGATGATCACAGTGACGACGATGCAAACCCGGTTGCCGAAGTCCGGTATGACGACAATTCGCCGCTCCCTGAGACAATTCCGGAAGACGAAGACGAGCCCGACACTCCGGAGGAGGCGATGCCGGACGAGCCTGACGAGCCGGTTGAAGGCGATGATGACTTCAGCGAAACCGTCGGCTGGGATGAGATTATCGATGAGTTCGACGAACTCGCCGCGAGTAACATACAGAAGGTGCAGCTGGACGAAGAGCAACTGTCACTCGACGATGACGAGGTCGAAACAGACAAGGCGGACGGCGTCGAGCCAGAGTCGCAGGCGGAAGCCGATACGGATACCGACACCGACACCGACACCGATACGGATACGGATACCGATGCCGATGCCGATGCCGATGCCGATGCCGATGCCGAATTCGACGCGGACGGCAGCCCCTCGCAGTGGCAACTGCTCGATGAAGATGACGATCAGGAAGAGCCGCTGCCAACTTTAGGCGAGCCGCTGAAGCCTGAACGCGACGCGTTAGAGGAGCAATTCGCCGCTAGCGACGGCGACGGGCTGCTGACTGACGAGGATATCGGCGTTGAGTCGATCGTGATGGAAGGCGAGACCGTTCGCTACGCGCTTGACGATATGGAGGCGGCGGCAATTCAGCACGCTATCAGTGGCGACACCGGGATCGCTGCGACCTATGCCAGCAGCGTTCCACATCGCCGATCAACAGCCCGCCGCGGCGGCACCATCGTTGCGGC
>JBATID010000064.1:0-2482 GCA_049667545.1 Woeseiaceae bacterium | reverse complement strand
GAATACGGTTGCGGCCTGCTTCCTTGGCAGCGGCACACGCACTGTCGGCAGCCGTCAGCAGTGCCGCGACGTCTTCATTCTCTGCCGTTATCGGCACAACACCGACGCTGACGCCCAGCCTGAAACTACGTTCCTCCCAAAGGAACTTGTATTCGCCGATGGCCATGCGCAGCGTTTCGGCCGTGTTCATCGCGTCTTCAAGGCTGCAGCTCTCAAGTAATACGCCAAACTCGTCGCCACCAAGTCGGGCCAGCGTATCGCGCCAGCGGATCTTCGACTTCAGCAGCGCACCAAGCTGCCCGAGCAGCGCGTCGCCCGCACTATGCCCGCAGGAATCGTTGACGATTTTGAATTGATCGAGGTCGAGATAAAGCAGCGCGTAAGACGTCTCGCGAGCCCGGGCACTTTTTAGCGCCCGTTCAACCCGGTTCTCGAATTCACGGCGGTTGACGAGACCGGTCAGTATGTCGTGACTGGCGTGGTAGCTGAGACGGCGATTCAAGTCCCGCGACTCGCTGACGTCATGGAATACCAGCACGCCGCCAACGACGATGCCTTTGCCATCGCGAATTGGCGACGCTGTGCTCTCGATGTACAGCTCGTTGCCGTCGCGACGAATCAGCAGCGTTGGCCGCACAGATTTGATGGAGCGATCGCGCCGTATGGCAACCGCCAGCGGATTCTCCAGAGGCTCGCAGGTCTCTTCGTGAAAGCCGCGAAAAATCTCATCAATCGGGCGACCGCTGGCATCGTCGACTTTCCAGCCGGTCAGCTCTTCAGCGATCGGATTCACATATTCCACATTGGCGTTGGCGTCGGTCGTGATAACACCGTCGCCGATGGATTGCAGAGTTATTTGCGCGCTTTCTTTCTCGCGGAACAGCGCATCTTCATACAGCTTGCGTTCGGTGATATCGACTTCCACACCAAGCAATCGCAGTAAACGGCCATTCTCATCAACGATGGCCTTGGCGCGACTCTTCATCCAGCGCCAGTCGCCGCTCTGGTGTTGCATGCGATGCACCGACTCGAAAAACGGCACCTTACCTTCAAGGTGTTCCCGCATGCGGCGCTGCACGCGCGCCATGTCATCCGGGTGTACGAGCCGATACCAGTCGAGCATGACGTCTTCATCATCGGTGTCATAGCCGAGCATTACTTTCCAGCGGGGCGACAGCGTGATGTGCTTCGTCTCGCCGTCAAAATCCCAGATGCCGTCGTTCGCCGTCAGCGCAATCAGCGAGTTTCTTTCTTCCAGTTCCTCCAGCAGCTGCTTGTCATGAACGCGCTCCAGCCCGACCGCCAAAGACGAGCCAAACAGCTTCATCAGCAGGTGCAGATTTGCATCCCAGCCGTCAACCGCGCGTTCATTGGCAATTCCCAGGAAGCCGGCAATCTCACCTCGCACCGCAAAGCCGGTGATCAGCGCCGCGCCAATGTGAAGCTGGTTCAGCCGCCCGAGTTCGTCTTTCGCCGCTTGCGGCCCACGAACGGTATCGGCAACCTCGATAACGCGCAGATGCCCGAGTCGTTGCCGCAACCAGGGCCAATCCTCGATCTTCTCCCCGAGCAGCATGGCGGGGTTGCAGCGCGCAAAGCCGCTGCAGGTCGCCAGCAATGTCTCGATCGTTGCTCCATCGTCGCTGACTAGCGCGATAAACGCAGCATCCGCTCCGGTCGCCTCCGGCAGTTCATCCGTAATGGCCTGCAGTTGCTCCAGGTAGTTGTGGATACCGAGGCTCTGAACATTGACCGCGATCTTGGTCTGCAAGGCGTCGACGGCGCCACGATTCCGCTCACCGGGCTGCGGCCGGCGGTGTCGGATTCCCGTCGTTTTTTCGTTTTCGGGTGGTTTCGGCATTACTGGGAAATATTCTGACATGATGCCAAGGGAATACAAGATAAGTCGCTGAATTTTTTTGTTTTCTCCAGATTTTCGAGGCATTGGCACAAGGTCGATCGAGGGGCTCAGGTCAACCGTTTTCGCTTGGCGCCGTTATTGCACTGAACACCGCAGCACGCCCACAAGGAGAGAACCATGAAAATCGCGATCAAGGCCCTGCCGCTACCAGCAGGCACAAGGACGTTACTTTTTTACTTTACGTTGCTGATGGCAACCGTATTGCTCGCCGCTTGCGGCGGCGGTTCAGTAGCAGAGCAGAATCCCGCAGACAACGCCACGTGCGATCCGAATGATCCCGCCACGGCGGCCGAGTGCGGCACCGTGCTCGTGGCGTTGACCGATGCCGACGGCGACTTTCTGAATTACACCGTCGACGTGCTTTCGCTAAAACTCGAAACCGCGAATGGTCGCGTTGTGGAGACCATGCCGCGACAAACGCGTATCAATTTTTCCGATTACGTTGACCTGACCGAACTCGTAACGGTAGCCACCGTGCCGCCAGCAACGTATGTCGCCGGCACGATAACGCTGGATTACGGCGACGCCGAGGTATTTGTCGAGGCGGACGGTTCTTCAAAA
>JBATID010000063.1:0-5921 GCA_049667545.1 Woeseiaceae bacterium | reverse complement strand
TCCGTAACGCTGACACGAATCAAACTTCGGTCATCGGATGGCAAACGACTAAAGCGCACCTCGCACGGCAACGGCTTGCCGCGAGAGTCCTGATGCATCCACTCAAAGATGGGGTGCTCACCGTTGAGCGCGCGCTCGACGTAGCCGCGGCGCACACCGAAGGACTTCGTGCCGTCCGGTTGCATTTCTGGACTGATGGCAGCCGGGCCGAGTGTCAGCAGTCGCGCCCGTGACAAATTGAAGAGCTGACAGGCGATTTCGTTGGCGTCGGTGAAGATGTGATTGTCAACATCGAAAACGATGATAGCCTCCGGCGCGTTTTCCACCAGGGCCCGATATCGCTCTTCGTTTTCGCGGAGCGCTGTTTCTGCCTGGCGTCGCTCCGTGACATCTCGCAGGCTGATGACAAACACCAGGCCAGCCGTGGTCGGTAACTTGGTGGCATTGAGCTCCGATAAGAAGACCTGGCCATCGGCACGCATCGCTTCCACCTCGCCGCCAACCTGTTTGATACCGGTATCGTCGAGGTTTGACAGAAACGGGGCAAGAAAGTCTGCGATTGGCTTGCCTTTCGCCGCGGGAATTAGCCGCGCGATGTGCGCGCCGATCAGCTGCTTTTCTTCCATTCCGAAGTAATGCGTACAGACTTTGTTGTAATTGCGGATAATGCCGTCTGCATTGATCGAGAGCAGCGCTTCGGTAACGCTGTCGAAAATTGCTTCAATGGAGTTGCTGTCCTGGAGGCCCTGCTCATGCATTGTCTGCGTCAGGGTCAGCTCCAGTTTGTCATAATCTTGCTCGACCTGCTGGAGGAGATCGGCGAACTCGGGTTCCGCTGCACCACAGGCCGCTTTTGCGGCTCTGATCCTCTCCCTGATCTCTTTTTGCATGGGCCAGCTAATCCTGTAGCTATGGCCACACACATTATTTAGATCAGGTCTTGATGTCTGTGATCGGCATCAAGGTTTCCATAATAAATTGGGAAATTTTTCCCTTGCGACTAGTCCCTGACTAGTCCTGGGTCAGGACTCGCACAGCCTTGCCATTTTCGTCGAGGCGCACCTCGCCGTTTTCCCTGAGCTCGGGACCGCCAGTGCCAACCTGTATTGGCACCGCCATAATGGTCGATGTAGAACCCTCCGCCGTTTCGAACGATGCCGACACGTTCAGGTAAATACGCCCTTCGCGCTGTGGGATGACGGTGACACGTTGCGCAATGAAATTTTCGTTGGCCACGGGCTCGACCTGCACACGAGCCGGCTGCGCTTCGTGCAAGCTCATGGCGGCTGCGTCATTGATACGATAATCGACCGTGATCGGCTGTGCACCGCGCATCGACTCAATCCGCAGATCAATCGTAACCGGACTACCAACGATCGGCGTGCCAATAATCCGGTAACTTACCGCGAATGGCGCGCCGGGTTTTGCAGCCGTGCCGTCGTACGCGAACAGCGGTTTAGCGGCTGCAGTCGACGCTGAAGTTGGCGCTTTGTCGGCGCTGGCCGCAGCACGTGTAGCAACGTCGCCATTGCCACACGCGGATAACGCGAGAGTCGCGCTGACCAAAACGGTCAGGTGCTTAATTCGTTGCATAGTTGTCACCAGTAAGCTCACCGTCATAACGCGACCATGGATAGATCAAAACAAACCTGTCGGGGAAAGTCGCTGGAAGCGCCAGGAAAGACGCTATCAGCGCCTTCATCTTCATGGCGCCACTCCTGCATTTCGACAACGTAGGTACCGGCCTCGAACGTATGATCGAGCACCTCGACATCGTCTGCACCACTTCGCCCGCTCGTAATAAAAACGCCGTTGCGCCAGATATACAGGTCCGGGTCGCTGCGGTCGCGAGGTGTCTCAGGAGGCGCGTCCGGGTTATCAGGCGGCGGCCTGGGCAGGTCCTCGGTGGGCCGCGGCACCGGATTCGCCCGCGCCGTGATTCGCCATCGACCAGCCGTGGGTAACTCAAATCGTAGATAGCGCCAGTCGCTCAATTTGTTGACGACGCCGTCGACCACGTAATCGTTATTAATGCAGACGTTTGCGATGGAGCCATCGGTCGGAATCTCGGTGTAAATCGGCGTGAGATCGCGACCGCTGTTGCGCGCGTCCGGGGGCGTTGTCGTCTGACCGCCACCCCAGATGTCCACAACCGGCGTATCGACGTTTTCGCGGTTGAGTTGTGCATCGACAAAGGCACGATCCGTGTCGGAGAGCGCCGGCATCGCTCGCAGTTCCGCCGCAAATGAAAAGAGCGTGGTGAACGCCGGCGTCTCCTTCTGCGGGCCTTTCATCGTATCGTAGATCGGCTTGAAGCCGATCGAGCGGTCATCCGCGCCGCCGTCCGAACCGGTGTCCCAGAGGTCGTAAATGAACGTGGCAACGGACAGTTCATTGAACCAACCCTGCAGACCGGAGTTATTGGTCTCCATGTTGAACCCGAAACTGCCATGACCGCTGGGAACCGCGCCGGTGTCGCAATACTGCGGCTCCGCCAATGCAATTGCGGCCAGCGCGTGAGCGAAGCCCTCACCGAAAGCCAGTCGCAGGTCCAGTGATTCGCCGAGATAGTGCGAGCCGCCGATCGAGTCGGAACGCGAAAACGTATCATCGAAATGGTGCGTCCATTCGTGCAGCACCAAATGGTCATCGAACTCATCCGTCTCCGTACTTTCATCGCCAAACAGGAACAGCGCGTCGAGATCACTACGGTAAAAGGCAGACGTTAATTCGCCGATGTCTATATTTGGGTTGTCCGGTACTTTCTTGTTATTGACACTCCAGAACGCATCCAGCGGCAAAAATATCGCGACCGGATCGACGGCTATGACCAACTCAATCGCCGAGTAGATTGCGTCGAGAATTGCGAAAGGCGCTGCTGCTCGCACGCCCGTGTAGGCGCTGCCAGACCATCCTGTGCGGGCCGTGAAATCTGCGTTACTCGTATCGGCAATCCCGGTGTCGAACAGTTGCCATTGTACGACGTACACGGGCCGCTCCTTTAAGGGTAGAGGGTTCTGTGGGTCATCGACGTTGTCGCGAATTTCCACATCCCAGGCGGCAGGCCCTGCGCTCATGAGCTCTGCACGCACACTCACGCGAACATCGATTCCGGCATCGATTCCGCTGAAGGAGTAGCTGCCATCATTACTCGCCAGAGTGGTCGCGAGAACATTGCCGTCTACATCCAGTAATTGCACGGTTGCCTGTCGAATCGGCCGCTCGACAGTGCTACTGAAATCCAGACGATCGCACTGGTTGGCACGCACAATGGGCGGAACAAACTCGTAAAACAGCTGACCGGAAATCGTGACCGTATTCTGCGGTTCCCGAACGGTGATGTCGACAGTATCGCTGCTGCTTGCCGCGCCGTCGCTGACGGTCAAGCGGAACGACAGGACTTCGGGACTGCCGGCGGCAACGTCCGGTGACGTGAAGGACGGTTGCGCCAGGCTGGCATCAGTCAAGATCACGTCCGGACCGGCAGTTTGCACCCAGGCATACGTCAGGAAATCACCGTCCATGTCGCGGGAGTCGCTGCCATCGAGGCTCACGATCAGCGTCTCGGCAACCTCCTGATCCGGGCCGGCATTAGCCGTCGGCACACGATTAGGTGTCGTGTTTGGCCCGGAGGGCGTAGACCCGCCGCCACAAGCGGACAGCGCGAGCGCACTGAATAGTAGCGCGGCGATTTCTGTTCTCGACTGCAAAATCATCAAGCCTTCGGCGCTCCCTGGCGCAGGATACTCAGTGTAACGATGAAAACTGAACCGCGACAGAACCCGGCCTCTGCAATTTTGGCGACATCGGGATCGGACGCCACCTCTGCCAGAGTGGGATTCAGTTCCGCTACAACGCGCAAAGTATTGTTAAACTTTGTCCAATATTTCGCCACGCGGTTCACACATTCGGCGAATAATCTGATTCTCAGGAATTTTCCCTATGAAAAACAATAAGATACTGGTTACAGGTGGCGCCGGCTACATTGGCAGCCACGTGGTTCGACAGCTGGGCGCCACGGGTGAGTCAGTGATCACGCTCGATAATCTGTCAACCGGCTTTGAAGCGGCAGTGACCAGCGGCGATTTTGTCGCCGGCGACACGGGCGATGCGGAATTGCTGGACAAGATTTTTGCGGCAAACGCCATCGATACGGTCATGCACTTTGCGGCGCACACGATAGTCCCGGAGTCGGTCTCGGACCCGCTCAAGTACTACCGCAACAACACGGCTTCGAGCCGCACGCTGCTCGAGGCAGCCGCGAAACACGGCGTCAAAAATATTGTATTTTCCTCGACGGCTGCGGTTTATGGCGTTCCCGAAGGCGGCCTGGCGTCGGAAGATTCACCGACACAGCCGATAAACCCCTATGGCACGTCAAAACTGATGACCGAATGGATGTTGCGCGATCTCGCCGCGGCAGGCGGGCCCCGCTATGTCGCGCTGCGCTATTTTAACGTTGCCGGGTGCGAACCGACCGGCACGATCGGGCAGTCAACGCCGAAAGCGACGCTACTGGTCAAAGTTGCGTGCGAGGCGGCCACCGGGCGACGCCCGCGCGTCGCCATCTACGGTACCGATTACCCGACACCGGACGGCACCGGATTGCGCGACTACATCCACGTCGAGGACCTTGCTTCCGCACATCTCGATGCCCTTACCTACCTGCGTAACGGTGGCGATTCGGCCGTGCTTAACTGCGGCTACGGACACGGCTACAGTGTGCGCGACGTGCTTGCCGCAGTAGAACGGGCGAACGGCAAGCCGCTGAATATTGTGGAGGAGCCGCGTCGTGCCGGCGACCCGCCGGAGCTGATCGCCGTGGCAAATCGCGTCCGCGAAGTACTCGGCTGGTCGCCGCAGTACAATGACCTCGACATGATCGTGCAGACCAGCCTGGCGTGGGAACGCAAGATCGCGGCAAAGGACGCCAGCGCTTACTGGGCCGCCTGAACCCCGGCACAAGCATGCGAAGCTGACACGATGAAATTTCGCCGACCCCGCTCGCTGAATGGACTGATCCTCGTCGGGTTCGGGCTGGTCGCTTTACCGCTACTGGTCGCTGTGATCTGGGCGCTCGTCAGCCTCGATCGCGTCGCCAAGCAAAGCGAGCAGTTGATGATAACCGGCGTGTCGGCGGCAGAAAGCAACCGCCGCCTGGAACAACAATTGAGCTCACTGGAACGCGTCGCGCGTCAATACCAGGTTCTGCAAAGCCCCGACAGCCTGCAGATCATGGCGCAGGACTTAGGCGCACTAGAATCGCAGCTCGACGACATGGCACCGCTGTTTGCCAAGGTCGGTACCGAGGCCCTGGCATCGACCATTCGCGAACGCGCCGGCGCGATCGTTGCGACGTTAGCTGACGAGAATGCAGAACCCGCAAAACTTACCGCTGTGATCACCGAGTTTGCGCCACTTCGCCAGCAGGTCAGTAATCTCTCTGCAACGTTGACCGCTTACGTCGACATGGAACTCCGCCGCCTGCAGGAAAGCGCGCGGACAGCGCGACGATACACCGCCTGGCAGGTTGTCGCCCTGGTGCCGGGCACACTGTTCCTGGTGCTGGTCTTTACGCTACTCGTGGCACGGCCTATTCGCCAGATCGACGCCGCCATCCAGCAGCTGGGTGCAAGTGGTTTTGCCAAGCCAATCAGTATCGACGGACCCACCGACCTTGAACAACTCGGCCGACAACTCGAATGGCTGCGCCTGCGACTGCTTGAACTGGCGCAGGAGAAAAACAAGTTCCTGCGCCACATGTCGCACGAGCTAAAAACACCGCTCGCCAATATCCGCGAGGGTACCGAGCTGCTGCTCGACGGCTCGGTCGGGGACCTCGATGGATCACAGCGGGAGGTCGCTGATATTCTGCGCATGAATGGTCTGAAACTGCAGCAGCTGATCGAAAACCTGTTGTC
>JBATID010000062.1:0-1954 GCA_049667545.1 Woeseiaceae bacterium | reverse complement strand
GGGCCACATACGCTTTCAATGTCGCCGAGCATTGCGCGGCGATCGTCGCCGGCCAGCAGCTCGCGCTCGGTGGCCTCATTCGGGTAGCCGATCTCGATGCGCATCAGGAATCGGTCGAGCTGCGATTCGGGCAGCGGGAACGTGCCGATCTGATCGCCCGGGTTTTGCGTCGCGACCACAAAAAACGGCTCCGGCAATCGTCGGGTGTTGCCGTCGACGGAAACCTGCTGTTCCTCCATCGCTTCCAGCAACGCGCTCTGTGCTTTCGGCGTCGCCCGATTAACTTCGTCAGCGAGAATCAATTGCGAAAAAACCGGGCCCGGCTGAAATTCGAATTCCCCGCTCGTCTGCCGAAAAACTGAAACGCCGATAATATCGGCCGGCAACAGGTCGCTCGTGAATTGAATACGGCTGAAACTCAAGCCCAGCACGCGGGCAAGCGCTTGCGCAAGCATGGTTTTGCCCAGACCGGGAAGGTCTTCGATCAGCAGGTGGCCGCGAGCAAGCAGGCAGGCCAGCGCCAGCGTGATTTGCTCATCCTTGCCGAGGATGATGCGAGCAAGCGCGTGGCGCGCACTTTTCAGGACGTCTTGCTGTGCGTCTCGACTCGTGTGCAGGGTTTCTAGCGAATTTCGTCGCTGCATCGCTTGATCCTTGGTTCTAAAAAAGCTCGGGTGTAAAAACGGCGGCATCAATCGCTCATGGTCGCCCAGCGCTCGCCGCATTGCACTGCAGTCGCCATGAGAGTGTGATGCAGTACTCAAAAACCAGGCTGATTTCAGGCCAGTTCGTCGAGCTTGTCGAGTTGTTCCGCGAGCTGCGCGATCGTTTTCTCGAATTCCGCTACGCGTTGACGCTCCTGTTCGACTACAGCAGGCGGCGCATTGTTCACAAATTTTTGATTGCCGAGTTTGCCCCGGGCGCGGCCGAGCTCGGCACGAACCTTCGTTACCTGCTTGTCGAGGCGCGCGCGTTCGGCATCGACATCGATCAGTCCCTGCATGGGTACGAGCAGCCGCATGTCGCCCAGTAGCGCTGTCGCGGTGGTCGGTGGTTGCTCATCGGCGGCCAGGACTGTGACTGATTCTACGCGCCCGACCCACTGCAGCAGCGGCATGTGTGCATCGACGCGCCGCTGATCTTCCCGGGTCGCATGCTGTAACAGCACCGGCAGCGCTTTGCCGGGAGAGATGTCCATTTCGCCGCGAATCTGGCGAATGCCGAGAATGAACTGCTTGACCCACTCGATATCGTCGACCGCTGCACGATCGCCGGCGGACGAGGCCACCGGGTAGGCCTGCAGCATGATTGTCTCGCCGGTTACGCCAGCGCGCGGCGCGACCTGCTGCCAGATCTCTTCGGTGATAAAAGGCATAAGGGGGTGCAAGAGTCGCAACACTGACTCAAGTACCGTGATCAACGTCTGTCGCGTGCCACGTTGCAGTTCAGCGGATGCCTGCTCCGATTGCAGAACCGGTTTCGATAGTTCGAGGTACCAGTCGCAAAACTCGTGCCAGGTGAATTCGTACATGGCTTGCGCCGCGAGATCGAGGCGGTAGGAAGCGAAGTGGCTGTTCACGCCAGCCACCGTAGAATCGAGACGCGTCAGAATCCAGCGATCCGCGGCGCTTTGTTCCGCCTCGCCCGCGTCGAGAGACTCGGTGTTCATCAACACGTAACGCGCCGCGTTCCAGAGTTTGTTGCAAAAATTCTTGTAGCCTTCGATGCGGCCGAGATCGAAGCGAATATCGCGACCGGTCGTTGCCAGTGCGGCGAAGGTGAAGCGCAGCGCATCCGTACCGAACTCATCAATGCCTTGCGGGAATTCCTTGCGCGTGGCTTTCTCGATTTTCGGCGCAAGGTGGTCCTGCATCATGCCGCGCGTCCGTTTCGCAATGAGCGAATCGACATCGATACCGTCGATCAGGTCCAGCGGATCGAGCACGTTGCCCTT
>JBATID010000061.1:0-3130 GCA_049667545.1 Woeseiaceae bacterium | reverse complement strand
GCCTCGCTGATGATGCTGCTCGTTTTCTCACCGGTGCACGCTTCCTCAGGGTCTTCGAAGGAAGAGGCCATTGGTATCGGTTCCGGTGCCCTGCTAGGCGCTGCCGCCGGAGGCCCGGTTGGATTTTTCATTGGCACCGCCATCGGTGCGAAGCTCGGTGACAACTGGCACAAACGCGATGAGCAACTCCACACGCTCGACAGCTCACTCACGCAGTCACGCAACGCGGTTGCGGTGTTAGAGACCAATATCGATACGCTCAGCGGCGAGATCGAGCATTTACAGAACGTCGCTCGTCCGGAGTTGGTGCGCCTGATGCAGGCAGGTATCGAAATGGACCTGCTGTTTCGCACGGACGAGGCGACGCTTCTTGATACGACCGGCGAGCGTCTCGCCCAGCTTGCGAGCACGATCGGATCACTGCCGCAAATCCGCATTCAACTGGACGGTTTTGCTGACGAGCGCGGCGACGCGGCATACAACTTCAGACTGTCTGAGCAACGCGTCGAGTTTGTGCGTCGGCTGTTCATCGATGCCGGCGTTCATCCGCAACGCATCAACGTGTCGGCCCACGGCGAGTCCACGGCACAGGACGAGAACATCGACAGCTATGCGCTCGAGCGCCGTGTCAGCGTCAAGTTATTTATCGACGACGCGCCAGCGGTTGCCGCCAACCCGAACTAGCTTCGCTTGCATGTTCCCCTTGCACTCTTCCCTGTGACTCTGCATTGAGTCTCCGCCTGGCCGGTCCGCGAGGACCGGCCTTTTTTATGGCACTTTGGGAATGGCGTTGCTAGGGTTGGAGCGACATCTGCCAGGTGGCAGATGACAGGGGGTAATAAATGTCGAAGAAGCTAGTTGAGCAACGTTGCCAGCCCTGCGAGGGTGGCGTTGAGCCGCTGCGTGCCGACCAGGCACAAGAGCTGCTGCGGGCATTGCACCCGGACTGGAGCTTGAGTGACGACGGTCTCGCGATTGCGCGGCAGTTTACGTTTCCGGCTTATAGCCAGACCCTGGCCTTTGCCAATGCGGCAGCATGGATTGCCGTCAGCGAGGGGCATCACCCGGTGCTGACAATCAGCTATGGGGAGTGCGTAGTCAGCTATACGACGCATGCCATCAACGGGCTCTCCGACAACGATTTTATCTGCGCGGCAAAGACCGATCGCCTGCTCCCGGCGGATGGCGCGTGATAACGCTGTCTGATATTGCGGCGGCCGCAGAGCGCCTGGCCGGCGTCAGCGTCCGCACGCCCCTCATCAGAAATTTCGAGCTCGACGAAATCGCGGGCGGCAGCGTGCTGATCAAGCCCGAGTGCCTGCAGGTCACTGGCTCTTTCAAGATACGCGGCGCCTACAACCTGTTGAGTCAGCTGACAGAGGCTGAACGCGAGCGCGGTGCGGTTGCGTGGTCATCTGGCAATCACGCCCAGGGTGTGGCCGCAGCGGGCGGCATGCTCGGCGTGCGCACCGCCATCGTTATGCCGGAGGATGCACCGCAGGCCAAAATCGATAACACGCGGCGGCTGGGCGGCGAGGTGATCCCGTACGATCGTTACACTGGCGACCGCGAAGCTATCGCAAAAAAAATTGCGGCCGAACGCAATGCGGTTATCGTGCCGTCTTACGATCATGCGGACATCATCGCAGGGCAGGGTACGGTAGGCCTTGAAATTGCTGAACAGGCGCTCGAGATGCACATGCCGCCGGACCAGGTGTTGATCTGTTGCGGCGGTGGCGGCCTCTCATCGGGAAGCGCGATCGCGCTGCAAGCCAGGTTGCCGGGTGTTGCCGTGCATACCGTGGAACCGGATCAATTCGACGATACCGCGCGTTCGCTGGCGTGCGGCCAACGCGTTGCGGTTGCAGGGGATGCCCGTTCGATCTGTGACGCTTTGCAGGCACATGAACCTGGCGAGATGACTTTCGCGATTAATCGGCAGCTGCTGGGTCGGGGGTTAACGGTCAGCGATGCAGAGGTTTGCGAGGCGATGCGCTTTGCGTTCCGTCACCTCAAGCTGGTCGTTGAGCCCGGTGGCGCGGTTGCGCTCGCGGCAGTGCTGGCAGGCAAGCTCGAGACCGCGGGAAAAACCACGGCGATCGTTCTCAGTGGCGGCAATGTCGATGTCGCGCTGTTTGCCAGGATCCAGCGGGGTGGGTCAGGCTGAACTCAAGCTGGGAGTGCGCAGCAGCGGCTGTGGCTCTGAAGATTGATGACTGGCAGCCAGGGTCGCGGCCATCTGCGCGCGCCGCTCGGTCCAGGCATCGAGCCAGCGCACGATCGTGTCGAGCTGCTGCACTTCTTCACGGACCCGAGACGGCGGCAATTCACTCACGCCAATGCCTTGCTCGGCCGCGTGCACAAAATTCTGGCTGTCGCGTAATACCGCGATAATGGGTATACCGAGCGAATCCAGGAAGCGCATCAGTTTGGCGAAGCTCTTCGTATTCTTGCGCGTACGGTTGGCGACGACGGCGAGCTTGCGCTCACGCCGATCGATTTTTGCGACCAGCAGCAGGTCCTTGATGAAACCTGCCGCGGCATGAATATCCATCGCGGACGGCATTACCGGCACCAGCAGGTTGGTGGCATCGCCGGTAAGGCGCCGAAGATCGTCATGCGAGATGCTGGCCGGAGAATCAACGAGCAGGTTGACGGTGTCGTTTGGCACGCGCAGCTGCCAGCTGCGGGTCGCCTGCATTGACTGCTTCCAGGCCGCGATGCCGTGAATTTTGAAGTAATCGCCGCTGCGCCGACCCAGCCACGCCATTGATGACCCCTGCGGGTCGTAATCCATGATTGTCGGGGTTGTGCCGTATTGCGCATAACGCGCGGCAAGACTGGTAACAAGCGTGGACTTGCCACAACCCCCTTTGGGGTTGAGGACCACAATCTTGTTCACGTTCTGCCCGTTTGGCGTCATTAACTGTAAGGCTCTCTGACCGACAACTGGTCGTGCCCTTAATCTCGCGTATCCGCGGCGACAATTCCTTGCGCCAGTTCACATAATACCGGACCCGGCCGGTATTGGAAATCCTAATTAAAACGGTCGCTTAGGCGCCGATGCTGGCCACTCGTCGAGATCCGTCAATTGCGCGTCGATCTGGACGAAGGTGCTGCCCGAGAGAGC
>JBATID010000060.1:0-4961 GCA_049667545.1 Woeseiaceae bacterium | reverse complement strand
AGAGGGTGCGGACAAGTACGCGCTCGGGTTGCGCCTTGTCGACGACGCCGTGCGTATTGCCAACCGCCTCGACAAGCTGGCCACACGCAAGCGCCGGGCGTCGGTGGTCATCGTCGGCGGCGGCGTGTCAGGAATCGAGGCGCTCGGGGAAATCCTGCGCCGGCGCGGGCAGGGGGATGCGTTCAATATTCATGTCGTTGAGGCTGAGTCGCGTATCCTGGAAGCGCAACCTGAGGGCCTGGCGAGTGACGCCGCGCTGCGTTTCGCGCCGTATTCGGTGACCGTGCACACACAGACCACCGTTGCGCAGGTGGCCGCGCGCAGTGTGACACTTGCGAGTGGCAAGAAACTGGCGGCGGATCTGTGTATCTGGTCGGCCGGCATGACGCTGCCTGATTTTTTGCGCAACGCCGGACTCAACGACGCTGGCGATGAGTGGCTGCCGGTAGCCGATACGTTACTTAGCCGGCATGCGAACAATATTTTCGTTGCGGGCGATTGCGCGGCCTTACCCGAGCCCGTTCGCAAACAGGCTTACTACGCGATGGACATGGGCGAGGTCGCGGGTGACAACATCACCCGCTTGCTAACCGACCGGCGACTGCGAAAATTCCGGGCGACACCCATGCCGATGCTGATTTCCTTTGGCGACATTACGACCTGGCTCGTTGCCGGCAACACCGTCGTTGCCAGCCCGGTGCTGGCCGTCGCCAAAGAAGGCGTGTACCAGGCCACCATGGCGCGCCTTGAATCGCCGCACGAAGCGCTCCGCTATTCATCGGATGTTGTGGGTCGGGCCGCGATAGCCACGCGGCGCCTGCTGCTGCCGCAGCTAACGCCACGCAAGCTGTTCCTCGGGCTTACGGGAAGCCGCATCGTTTCCTGAGCCGGGTTTAAGTGCCCGGCGCTCAGATTTCCTCGAATCGTGCCTGGAAGAAGCGCAGCATTTCAGGCTCGTAGGCGAACCGCAGCCCGCGGATCTGATCCGCTTTCTCTGCGATCGCGATGACGCTCTCCGCGGTAACGTCCATATGTGCCTGTGTGTAGACTCGGCGCGGGATCGTGAGCCGCACGAGCTCCAGCTTCGGCATGTGGTTTTTGCCCGTTTTTTGGTCGCGACCCGCGGACACGACACCACGCTCCATCGAGCGCACCCCGGACTCCTGGTAGAGCGCCGCTGCGAGCGCCTGGGCGGGCAGCTGCTCCTGGGATAAGTGCGGCAACAGTCTGCGCGCGTCCAGGAAAACCGCGTGGCCGCCGATCGGTGTGACCACGGGTACACCGGCTCGTTGGAGCGCGGCGCCAAGGTACTCGACCTGGCCAACCCTGGCGCGAATGTGGTCATCGTCAAGACTCTCGGTGATGCCGATGGCAAGCGCCTCCATATCCCGTCCAGCCATGCCGCCATAAGTGTGCAGGCCTTCATAGACGACGACGAGTGCACAGGCTTTTTGGTAGAGCTTCGCGTCGTTCATGGCGAGGAAGCCGCCAATATTGACCAGTGCATCCTTCTTCGACGACTGGGTCGCAATATCGGTGAGCGCGCAGATCTCGTAAACGATCTCCCGTATGGGCTTGTCCGCGTACCCGGGCTCACGGCATTTTATGAAGTAGGCGTTCTCGGCGACACGCGTCATGTCGTGGACCAGCAGTACGCCATGCTTATCGCACCAGGCACGGACCTGTCGCAGGTTCTCCAGTGAGAGTGGCTGCCCGCCGGCCATGTTGACGCAGGTCGCGATACAAATGTAAGGAATGTGTTTCGCACCCACTTTGTCGACGAGCGTATCGAGCTTCGCGATATCGACGTTGCCCTTGAACGGATGTTCGGACTCCGCGTCGTGGGCCTCATCGATAATCACATCAACAAACGTTCCGCCCGCCAGTTCCTGGTGGTAGCGCGTTGTCGTGAAGTACATGTTGCCCGGGATGTAATCCCCACGGGTGATAAGCATCTGGCTCAATATGTGCTCAGCACCACGGCCCTGGTGCGTAGGCACCGTGTACTTGTATGAATAGTATTCTTCGATCGTGTCGCGCATGTGGTAGAAGTTTCTGCTGCCCGCATAAGCCTCATCGCCACACATCAGACCCGCCCACTGGCGATCGCTCATCGCGCCGCAGCCGGAGTCGGTGAGCAGGTCGATATAGACGTCTTCCGAGCGCAACAGGAACGTGTTGAACCCGGCTTCGCGAATGGCCTGTTCGCGCTGTTCGCGCGTGGTCATCTTGATGAGTTCGACCGCTTTGATCTTGTAGGGCTCAGCCCAGGTATGAATGCTCATGGGAATACCTCCGGTGATTCGCGATTTCCGCGTTTCTATACGTAAAAGTACGGCGTCAACTGGCCGGGAGGAGTGCAATCAGCGTTTGATAGCGCTGACCAGCTTGCCGTCGATAATGGTCCCCGTCGCGCGCGTCGTGTATTCGAAGGGATCGCCGTCGTACAGCGCGAGGTTGCCGTCCTTGCCCTTCTCCAGGCTGCCCATGCGCTCCTCGAGCCCCAATATGCGTGCGGCATCGAGCGTAATGAGTGACAGCGCTTCGTCGAAACTGAGCCCGTGCTGGAGAAGCATCGCCGCCTCAAACAAGATGACCCGTGTTTTTGGCACGTAACTCTCGTAGCCACTTTGCAGGGTCACCGGGATTCCCGCATCCAGAAGTTTGCGGGCCGTCGTGAAAGATGCGTTCTCCCTTTCACCCCAGGCACGCATCATGGGCGGGTGGAGAATGACGGGTACGCCAGCCGCTTTGATTTCGTCCATCACGAGGTAGCTTTCGGCGGCACCGTCGAGTACGACATCAATCTTGAATTCCGCAGCGAGCCGCAGAGCGTTGACAATGTCATTGTGTCGATGGGCCGTGACGAGCAGCGGCATCTTGCCCGACAGCACTGCAGCGAGCGCTTCGAGGCGCAGGTCGCGAGCCGGCACGTCCTTGTCCTTGTCAGCGGCCGCTGCCTGCTGCTTGCCGACGTAGTCGCGGGCCTGCACGAGCTGGCTGCGCAGCATGGACACGGTCTTGGCGCGCGTGCCGGGTGACTTGCGTCCTTCGGCCAACTGCCGGGCTGACTCGCCCAGCGTGACAGCCAGCATCGCGGCCGGCTGGATGACGGCGTCGGCCACGGTGTTGCCTGTCGTTTTTGCGATCAGCGTCTGGCCGGAGACAATTTCGCCCGGGGCGTGACCGGTGTGGATGGTCGTGATGCCAAAGCTCCTGAGCCAGGCGATGAGCGTTTCGCGGGCGTTATAGGCATCGATCGCGCGTAGCTCCGGTTGAATCGCCTCGGAGGTCTCGAGCTGGTCCTGGTCCTGGGCCTGGTTGAGGTAGCCGGCAAGCCCGACAACCGAATGCGCGTCGATCAGTCCGGGCGTTACGACCGCAGCTTCGACAACGTCGACGCCTGCGGGAATGCGTAACGAAGACGCCGGTCCGATACGATGAATCTTGCCGTCGCGGATTATGACCACGCCGTCCTCGATCGGGGCGCCACTGACGGTATAAATCCGGTCCGCTTTAACGGCGATATCCTGCGCCACGGCGCTAACGAAGTGGAAACCAAATACCAGGCAAACGAACAGGGGCGAGAGTCGTTTCATTGGTGGCCCTCCCCGTAGCCGTGGAACGTATGCACGGTGGACGGCTGCAACACGCCATAGCCACCCTCGGCGATGGCGCGGTCGTCCGGATCGCCAAGGTCAAATCGTTTGTTGCCTTCTACCCAGGTTTCGAGCACCCGCGTATAAACGCTCAGCGGATCGCCCGACAGGATGACAAAATCCGCATCCTTCCCGGGTTCCAGCGTGCCAACACGATCGTCGAGATCAAGCATCCGCGCACCTTCTATCGTCAACCCTGCCAGCGCTTTCTCGCGGCTCATGCCCGCACGCACACCCAGGGCTGCCATGCGCATGAACAGGCGGGAATCGGTGATCCAGTCGTCCGTATGAAACGCGACGCTGACGCCAGCCGCTTCGAGAATCTTCGGGCTGTCGAAATTAAGATTGATTGCCTCGAGCTTTCCACCCGGGCTATCCACGAGGATCAGCGAAACGGGTACACCGGCCGCGGCAATTTCCTCGGCAACCCGGTGCGCCTCACTAACGTGGTGCAGCACGACGCGGTAGCCGAATTCCTGTTGCAGTCGCAGCACGGTCAGGATGTCATCATGCCGGTGTGTGTGGTGATGCACGATGCGTTTGCCCTGCAGCACCTCGACCAGCGCATCCATTGCAAGGTCACGCGCGGGCATCTTTTCGGGATCCCCGTCGGCCGTTTCGATCTTCTGCAGGTATTCTCGGGCGGCAATGTACTTCTGGCGGACCAGTGACGCCGACTTGGCGCGCGTACCCGGGAATGGCGGGTCCTGCTGCGAGTTCGTTCCGTTTGCCATCTTCATGCCGCCGTCTACGCGGCCGTCTTCGCGCAGGTAGGCAATCGACTCGATGTCGTTGCCCGCGCGCAGCTTGACGTAAACGGTCTGGCCACTGATCAGGTGCCCGGATCCCGACATCAGGTTGGCTGTCGTGATGCCGCCGGCCAGGGCGCGCTTGAAACCGGCATCGCGCACGTTGATCGAATCAAGCACGCGCGTTTCGGGTTGTATCGGGTCTGACGCATCACCGCCCGAGACTTCGCCGATGTGGCTGTGCGTATCGACAAGACCGGGCATGATGACCTTCCCGGATACGTCGATAACCGCGGCA
Organism: Woeseiaceae bacterium; assembly: GCA_049667545.1. GTDB lineage: Bacteria > Pseudomonadota > Gammaproteobacteria > Steroidobacterales > Woeseiaceae > UBA1847. Next base: position 255 of record JBATID010000060.1, on the reverse strand, counting down.
TCAGCGGGTATCCGGACCTTGTTGCGCGGGCCGACCGCCACGATTTTGCCGGCATCAATGACCAGGACACCGTCGTCGACCGGTTCGCCGGCGATGGGAAGGATGTGCGCGCCCGTGAAGGCTTTCGACGCCGCCCAGACCGGTACCGGCGTGAGGGTTATGACGCTGGCCAGAGTAGCCGCCGCCAACGCCACGGGATACCGGCGTGTTTGTTTGAGTTTAATCATGTCGGGTTCGATGAGTTCGGAGCAGGCG
>JBATID010000059.1:0-30472 GCA_049667545.1 Woeseiaceae bacterium | reverse complement strand
CGGCAATGCGACAACTGCGGCACAGTGATGCCGCGACCCGCGGACCGCTGATGCAATACGAAGACTCCCGCGAGTTTGCCGTTGCGCTGGATCGTAAGGACCCGCTGGCCCGCTTCCGGCAGCAGTTTAATTTTCCCCGCGAGCGCGACGGCCGCGCGCCCGTGTATTTCTGCGGCAATTCGCTCGGGCTACAGCCAAAACTTGCCGTGGACTACGTGCAGCAGGAGCTCAAGCACTGGCAGGACTACGCGGTAGACGGCCATTTCCATTCCGAGCGGCCATGGATTACTTACCATCAGCTGGCAACCGCTGGCTTCGCCAGCCTCGCTGGCGCCGAGCCGGGCGAAGTCGTCGCCATGAATACGCTGACGGTCAATCTGCACCTGATGATGGCGAGTTTCTATCGTCCCGATGCCGTCCGGCGCAAGATCGTCATCGAGGCCGGCGCCTTTCCGTCCGACCAGTACGCCGCGGCGTCACAAATCCGGCTGCATGGTTTTGATCCGGAGACCGACCTGCTGGAGTGGCGGCCGCGCGACGGCGAGACAACGTTGCGCACCGAGGATCTTGCGGCCTTGCTCGAGCGTGAGGGCGAGTCTGTTGCGCTGCTCTTACTGCCCGGCGTGCAGTACTTTACCGGCCAGGTTCTGGACATGGCGGCAATCTGTGAACTCGGCCGCCAGCATGGCTGCAGGGTTGGACTGGATCTCGCGCACGCGATCGGCAACGTGCCACTGTCACTCAGCGACTGGGCGCCCGATTTCGCCTGCTGGTGTACTTACAAGTACCTGAATGCCGGGCCCGGCGCGATCGGCGGCGTGTTCGTGCATCGGCAACACCGCTCACCGGACGATTTCCTGCACGGCTGGTGGGGTAACAAGCAAAGCTCGCGATTCAGGATGGGCCCGACTTTCGAGCCTGCAGAAGGTGCCGAAGCCTGGCAGATGAGCAATCCGCCAATACTGTCGTTAGCGCCGGTCATCGCCTCACTGGAAGTCTTCGCCGCCGCGGGATTTGACCAGCTGCGAGCCAAGTCTGTCAGTCTTACCGCGTATCTGCGCTGGCTCGTCAGGCACCGCCACAGCGATCGCATCGACACGATCACGCCTGACGATGCCCGCGGCTGCCAGCTGTCGTTCATTGTCCGAAATCCGCAGTCGGATAATCCGCGCCAGCTGTTCGACGCTCTCTCGAAACTCAATGTCATCGGCGACTGGCGAGAACCCGACGTCATTCGCATGGCGCCGGTGCCGCTGTACAACAGTTTCGAAGACGTCTACGAATTCGCGGAACGGCTGACGACGGCGCTCGACGGGTAGCGCGGCGTGGGCAGCAACGCGATCAACATCATCGGTGCCGGGCAGTGCGGCACGCTTATCGCCATCATGCTTGCCAGGCACGGTTTCGAAGTCGATGTTTACGAGCGCTTCAAGGATCCGCGCGTGCAGGACAAGGAAGCCGGTCGTTCGATCAACCTGGCGCTGGCGGCGCGTGGACTTAACGCCCTGCGACAGGTTGGCATCGACCAGCTGGTCAAGCCGCTCCTGGTGCCGATGCGCGGTCGCATGGTGCATCAGCAGGATGGCACGACCGACTTTCTGCGGTATGGCCAGCAGGCGAACGAGGAAATCTACTCCGTCACCCGGCTGGGACTCAACCAGATACTGCTGGGCGTTGCGGACGAGCTGCCCAACCTGCATCTCAACTTCGAGCAGAATGCGATCGGCTATGATGCGCCGGACCGGACCGTGCACGTGCGCGATGAGACCGACGGCAGCCTGTACCAGGTCGCCGCCGAGCCGCTGTTTGCGGCCGATGGCGCCGGTTCGAGAATTCGCCGCTCGTTTGACGGTTCAGATACGTTCGGGGGCATCGAGACTTTGCTGCGGCACGGCTACAAGGAACTGTCGATCCCGGCGGCAGCGGACGGCTCCTGGCAGCTCGCGCCCGACGCTTTGCACATCTGGCCGCGCGGCGGCTTCATGCTGATTGCGCTGCCAAACCCTGGCGGCGACTTTACCTTGACGCTGTTTCTGCCAAATACCGGGGACAACAGCTTCGCGACCCTGACCAGCGAGGCCGCCGTCACTGCTTTCTTCGAAGAATTTTTCCCGGACGCAGCGCCGCTGATACCGGACCTTTGTCACGAAGTACTGCATCACCCGCTGGGCGAGCTCGGCACCGTGCGCTGCCGTCACTGGCATGACCGTGGCAACGTGCTGCTGCTCGGCGACGCCGCGCACGCCATCGTTCCGTTCCATGGTCAGGGCATGAACCTCGCTTTCGAGGATTGTGTGCTGCTCGACCGGATCATTGTCGAGCACGGTAACGACTGGCCGGTTGTATTCGCGCGCTTTGAAGCGGAACAGCTTGCCAATGCCAACGCCATCGCCGACATGGCGCTCGATAATTATATCGAGATGCGGGATACCGTCAGGGATCCGAAATTCGCGTTACGCAAGGCGCTGGCTTTCGAACTCGAGCGACGCGTGCCCGAACACTTCATTCCACGCTACTCGATGGTGATGTTTCACGCCGACATCCCCTACCTGCTGGCGCAGCAGCGCGGTGAGGTGCAGAAGGCATTGCTCGAGGAATTTACTGCGGCGGCGAGCCATATCGACGAGATCGACATCGATGCAGCGATCGCTGCCGCAAGGACGCGACTCGTGCCGATCGACACGGTCAGGAACGCTCTGTCCGTTCGTAAACCCTGAAGTCGAACGCATACTCGTTCGAGGCGTCAGCCACACGTGCTTCACTGTCGATGAGTTGCCAGTCGGCGGCCTCGATATTCGGGAAAAACGTATCGCCATCGATGTTGGCATGCACGCGCGTCAGGTACAGGCGCCGGGCTTTGGGCAGGAACATCTCGTAGATGCGGCCACCACCAATGATCATGACCTCCGCCGCCGTGCCAGCCGCCGTGAGCGCTGCAGCGGGTGTCGTCACGACGTCGCACCCGTCCGCGGCGAAGCTCGATTGCCTGGACATGACAATGTTCTGCCGACCGGGCAGCGGGCGGCCTATCGATTCCCAGGTCAGCCGTCCCATGATGATCGGCTTGCCCAGCGTAATTTCTTTGAATTTCTTAAGATCGTCGGCGAGACGCCAGGGTAACTCGCCGCCGACGCCAATCACGTTATTCGTCGACGCCGCAACGACAATACTGATCAGCATGCTGCGTCAGACCGCGACCGGCGCTTTGATGTGCGGGTGCGACTCGTAATTCTGAATTTCGAAATCCTCGAAACGATAATCAAACAGGCTTGCGGGCCGGCGCTTGATCGAGAGCGTTGGCAGTGGCAGCAATTCGCGGCTGAGCTGTTCGTCGGCCTGTTCAAGATGATTGAGATAAAGGTGGCAATCGCCGCCGGTCCAGATGAAATCCCCAACCTCGAGATCCGCCTGCTGCGCCATCATGTGGGTCAGCAATGCGTATGAGGCGATGTTGAAAGGCACGCCGAGAAAAATGTCGCAGCTGCGCTGATACAGCTGACACGACAACTTGCCGTCCGCCACGAAAAACTGGAACAGGCAATGGCACGGCGGCAGCGCCATGTTATCGATCTCCGCAACATTCCACGCGCTCAATATGATGCGCCGCGAATCCGGCGTGTCACGCAGCTGCTGCATGATCTGTGAAACCTGGTCGATGTGGCGGCCATCCGGCGTCGGCCAGCGGCGCCACTGCACGCCGTACACGGGTCCGAGATCGCCGTTTTCGTCGGCCCACTCGTCCCAGATCGACACGCCGTTCTCTTTCAGGTAACGGATATTGCTGTCACCGCTGAGAAACCACAGCAACTCGTGAATGATCGAACGCAGGTGCAGCTTCTTGGTGGTGACCAGCGGAAACCCCTCGCTGAGATCGAAGCGCATCTGGTGGCCAAACACGCTGAGCGTGCCGGTGCCCGTGCGATCGTCCTTGCGCGTTCCCGTGTCGCGCACCATGCGCATCATTTCAAGGTACTGGCGCATCAGGCCCTGGCCACCGGGCTGGTGGACGCACGGTACGCCATGAACAGCAGCGCGGCACCGGCCAGGATCATTGGCAGGCTCAGGACCTGCCCCATGGTCACCCAGCCCAGTGCGATGTAGCCCGGCTCTTCATCCGGCAGGCGCACGAACTCGATCGCAAACCGAAACAGGCCGTAAAACAACAGGAACATCCCGGAGACCGCCATGAACGGCCGCGGTTTGGCCGAGTACCACCAGAGGATGACGAACAGGACAAATCCTTCGAGCAGCGCTTCGTACAGCATCGACGGATGCAGCGGCGGAGTCATCACCACTTCCGGCGACAAATTGAGCTTGCGCTCGCACAGGGCGATGCGGCTCCACGTATCGTCGCAGCGAACCTGCATGGCCCACGGCAGATCCGCGGGCTTGCCCCAGAGCTCGCCGTTGATGAAATTGCCAATGCGCCCGAAGCCCAGGCCCAGCGGCACGAGCGGCGCAACGAAATCCGTCATAGTCCACATGCCATGACCAAGCTTGCGCCCGTACAGCCACATTGCGATCAGAACGCCGGCCAGTCCACCGTGGAACGACATCCCGCCCTCGGTGATCTTGAACAAGTACAGTGGATCGCTGAACAGCTGCTCGGTGCCATACACCAGCGCGTAACCCACCCGACCGCCAAGAATGACGCCGAGCATCGCGTAAAACACGAGGTCGTCTACCTGTTCTGAATTGATCGGCGAATCACTGCGCGCAGAACGGCGCTTGGCGAGCCACCACGCGAACACGAAGCCGATGACATACATCAGCCCATACCAGCGAATTTTGAGAAACCCGATCGAAAAGATGATCGGGTCAATCTCAGGATAGGTCAGCATGAATTCTCGCTCGGCATTGATCGAAGACCGGTATCATAGTCAGTTTCCCCTGCCCGTCATAGTCGCGACCCATCGAGATCATCATGTCGACCCGCCTTGCAGAAGAAACCAGCCCCTACCTGTTGCAGCACGCCGACAATCCGGTCGACTGGTACCCATGGGGCGAAGCAGCATTTCTCGAAGCGCAGAGGACCGGCAAGCCGGTGTTGCTATCCGTCGGTTACTCGGCGTGTCACTGGTGCCACGTGATGGCTCACGAGTCATTCGAGGACGAAGCAACCGCCGCGCTGATGAACAAACTGTTTGTCAACATCAAGGTCGACCGCGAGGAACGCCCCGATGTCGACAAAATCTACCAGACAGCCCACCAGCTGCTGACGCAGCGCCCCGGCGGCTGGCCGCTCACAATGTTCCTGGATGGTGACAGTCAGCGGCCGTTTTTTGGCGGCACGTATTTTCCCAATGAAGCGCGCTACGGCATGCCGGCTTTCAGCGAGCTGTTGCGGAAAGTCGCAACGTATTACGCCGATAATCGCGACGAGGTGCGCACGCAGAGCGAGCGGCTGCAGGACGTTTTTGCAAAACTGGAGCCCGCGCCTGCCAACGCGGCCCAGGCGCTCTCGGCCGAACCCATCACTGGCGCGCGCCAGCACTTTGCACAGACTTTCGATCGCGAGTACGGCGGCTTCGGTGCGGCGCCCAAGTTCCCGCACCCGACCAGCATCGACCGCCTGCTGCGCCACTGGCGTGCCAGCGCCAATGCGGCGGAGCCGGACATCGAGGCGCTGTACATGGCGACGCTGACGCTCACCCGCATGGCCGAAGGCGGCCTGTTCGACCACGTCGGTGGCGGCTTTTGCCGCTACTCGGTCGATCGCTACTGGCAAATTCCGCACTTCGAGAAAATGCTGTACGACAACGGCCCGCTGCTGGCGCTGTATGCACAAGCCGCACTGGCCACCGGTGAATTGCTGTTTGCCGACGCCGCCAACGCGACAGCCGACTGGATGCTGGCGGACATGCAGGCCGATAACGGCGGCTTCTTTGCCACCCGCGACGCCGATTCGGAGGGCCATGAAGGTCTGTATTACCTGTGGCGCCCGGAGCAGGTGCTCGAGCTGTTGGGCGAGGACTACGAAATATTCGCGCAACGATTCGGCCTCAATGACAACGCCAACTTCGAGGGCCAGTGGCACCTGACGGCACGCGAGTCCATCAACGATATCGCCGCGCAGGCGGAGCTCACGGCCGCAGAGGTGGGCACTCGCATCGAACATGCCAGACAGGTCCTGCTGGCCGAACGTGAACGCCGTGTTGCGCCGGCGCGCGACGAGAAACAGCTCACCTCGTGGAACGCGCTGGCAATTCGCGGGCTTGCGATTGCCGGGAGAGCACTCGGGCGACCCGATCTGATCGCCGCCGCGAGCCGGGCCGTCGACTTTTTGCGCGGCACCCTCCTGCAGGACGACCGCCTGCTGGCCAGCTTCAAAGACGGCGAAGCGCGGTTTCCGGCCTATCTCGATGACCACGCCTTTCTACTCGACGCTTTGCTGGAACTCCTGCAGGCACGCTGGAACAGCGAACACCTGCAGTTTGCCCGGCAGCTCGCCGAGCTGATGCTGGAACACTTCGAAGACTCGGCAGGCGGTGGCTTCTTTTTCACCGCGGACGACCATGAAGCGCTGATTCACAGGCCGAAACCGCTGGCCGATGAAGCGGTACCTTCCGGCAACGGCATCGCCGCGTTCGCGCTGCAGCGCCTCGGCTTTATTCTCGGTGAAACGCGTTATCTCGATGCGGCCGAACGCACTCTCCGCGCCGGGTGGCGCGCACTGCAGGAATACCCGCACGGACACGTCAGCTTGCTGACGGCGCTGGAGGAGTATCTCGAGCACCCGGAAGTCATCATTATCCGGGGGGACAGTGCCGAGATTAATCGCTGGCAGGATGCGGCCGACAAACTGTACGCGCCGCGACGACTGGTTTTCGCAATAGACCGTGAGGAAGCGGCGTTACCTGGCGCACTCGCCGACCGCAAGGCCATCGATAACGAGACCATTGCTTACCGATGCCTCGGTACGCACTGCGAACTGCCGGTGACCACGTGGGAAGCGCTGGCGGCGCAATTGAGCTCAAACACGCTTGCGGATTAATTGTTGGTCAGTGACGCGTCGGTCTGGCTCCTCAGGAACCGGCCGGACCAAATGCAAAGCGTCGCCAACCGGACTCCGTGCGACGGATTTCATAAGCCGGCCAGTATTGTGTATCGAGTTTCAGCGTAATCACCTCAGTCGTGCCGTTCCAGGTAACGGTCTTTAGTCGCACAGATTCGCGATGCCGAATGTCCCTGACCGCGTCGATGAACGCCTGCAAATCCCTGGTCGGGGTCTCGTTCACCTCGACAACGCGACGGCCGGCCCATAGACCGTAGCGCGTCGATGGCGAGCCGTAGCTGAAGTACGCCACGTACACGCCGTCCGTATCGACGCCGCGCTGCGCCGCCATCGCGCGATGCGGATCCTGCAACAGTGCGCCAGCCCAGGAGATGGCGCGATCGATGCCGCGACCATCAAGCGCCGCAGTCTTGATTGGAATTTCCAACACTGCATCGTTGCGCCAGACCGTGACGATCACTGCCGGTTTTTGTACGGCCTCTTCCAGTCCCCGGTACGAGGTAACCACCTTGCCGTCGATCGCCAGCACCATGTCGCCGTTGCGCAGCAAGGTCGCGGCATCCGTTCCCGCAACCAGTCGGGTGATGCTCAGCGCGCGCCGGCGCACCGGATTATTCGCCTCCAGCCTGGCAAGCCACTTTTCGTCAACACCCATCTTGCGGGCAGCGAACAGCGGCGCGTAGACAAACTCTGCCTCCAGCGAATAAAACGGTCGACCCTGCTTCACGATATCGACGAACTGTTTGACAACCTCGCTACTGATACCGCGATTAACCTGTGATGAGTCACCACCTGCCTGTACAACAAAACTCGACCAGGTCGCCGCCACCTCCCCCTTGCGATTGACCAGCACGCCGTCGATTTCATTCGGCGCATTCACCAGCGAAATGCCTTCAATGTTCGAGTCACGAAAGCGCAGCGTGCGCGACAGCGGCAACAACAGTGGGTCGACTGACGCAACCGTGCTTTTCTGCGCCAGGAGCTGGTGATCAGACTTGATACCGACGACCCAGATGTCGTCGCCTGGCCGCAAGGTCTTCGTTGTAAACGTGGCTTGCCTGACGGGCGTCGTACCAATACTCACCGGGTCGTACGACACGATCGCGAAGTTGTGCAGCGGATGCAGTTGCTCGATCTTGCCCTTGACCTCAAGCGATCCGGCAAAAGTGATCGTGACGTCCCCAATCGCCAGCGGCACCGTGTTGCGGTCCACGAGGACATAGCCGCGCTCCTTGTCAACGATCAACCCGGTACCGTAGTAGTGGCGATCGGCAACACCCGAAAGGGTGTACGGCAGGTCGAACGTAACGACGACCAGCGACGGCGCGATCGCACGGGCGACCGGGTCTGTATATTCCTTGAGCTGCGTGCTGCCAATTTCAGGCGCGTCCGGCGGCGGCCCGTCGGCCAGCTCCCGGCAGGGCCAGAAGCCTTCGGCATCGTTACGCGCACAGCGCCTCGCCGGGAACCATACGCGATCCATTTCCAGCAGACGTACAACCGAGTTCTGCGGGTTTTCCATCGTGACATAGCGCACCTGGGCGCGTTCGCCATCGGCGAGCTCGTTCAACGTCGCCTCGAAGTCGTCGAGGTCAAGCACCACTTTGCCGTCCATCTCAACGATCACGGCGCCGCGCGGAATTGCTGCCTTGGACAGCAGGTAACCGGGGTTCGCGACATAGATACCGTTGGCTGCACGATTGTAGTGACGGGCCTGCTGGTAGGAGAGCTTGTTGACGATCGCATCGCCGAATTCGATGTACTCGGCGGGGGTGATCGCATGCAGGTCGTCTACCCGGACGGTCGCCAGCACGCGCCGACCGCCGCGCTCCACTTCAATCTCGATCTCCTGGTCAACGTGGTCGTCGAGAAGCGCCTCCAGCGGGATGAACTCGGTCACCAGCTTGCCGTTGATACGAATCAGGATGTCGCCAGGCGCAATCTGCTCGGCTGCCGCGGAGTCGGGAATGACATGCTGTACCGTCAGCATCCCCGTCTGGTCTGGGAAGCTCGAACGTACCAGTGTCTCGGACTCCGTCGTCAACCCCAGGCGACGCAACTCGTCATACGGTTTGCTGTGAAACGTGGTCTGCAAGGTACCGCGCGCGACCGGGGTGCCTTTCTGCAATTCCCGCAATGCGCGGTCAATACGGTCGAGAGGTAAAAAGAAGCTGCTGGCAGCGGAACTGTTGGCACCGGCGTTGAGCGCGACGACGGCACCCTCGATATTGATGACCGGCGAGCCTGACGAGCCGCCCGAGGTTCCGGAGGCCGCCTGCAAATAGAAGGTATTGAAATCGTTGTATTTACCGCGGCCGTAGTCCGGTGCCTGGCGGTCGAGACGCGCGATCGTTCCCGCCAGGATCGAGAGCTGCTCACCCGCGTCATTGCCTATCACGCGGATCTCCTTGCCAATGCGGGCACCCTCCGGGTCGAGCGGCAGTTCTTCCGGTTCGATGTAGCGCAACTCGGCCGGGTCGTAACGGAAAAAGCCAAAGTCGTGCACAGGATCGCGATAGACGGGCGTCAGGCGCACCTCCTCGTTGTTGCGAAACACGGCTTCTGCAATCACGGGACCCGGCGTGACGACATGGCGGTTCGTAAGGATGAGTCCGCGCTTCGCATCAACAACAAAACCGGTTGCCTGGCTCGAGCTGTTCCACTCGGTATCAAAAGCACGCGTGCTGTCGACGCGAATGGACACTACACCGGAGGAAATGCGCTCGAGCGTTGCCGACCACGCCGTATCGTCCGCGGCATGTGCGGCGACGTACAAAAACAATGCGGCGGCGGCCGCGACAAACCTGCCGTAGTTCATAGAAATCCTAATCAATCGTCGGGGCGATAAGCGAGATCCAGCTGACGCGCAGCCTTGACATCGTCAAGGCGCCGCACCGGCATCGTGTATGGCGCCTCTTTGTACTCGACACCCTCATCCTTCGCTGCCCGTACGATATCGACCAGGGCCGCGACGAAGTTATCCAGCGTTTCCTTGCTCTCCGTCTCGGTCGGTTCGATCAGCAGGCACTCTGGCACCAGCAGGGGGAAATACGTGGTTGGCGCATGGTAGTTTTTGTCCAGCAGCGCTTTCGCCACGTCCATCGCTGTCAGGTTCGCCGTCTTGGCTTCGTGGCGTAACGTGACGATAAACTCATGGCTCGCACGTCGATTGGGAAACGCAAGTTCAAGACCGGCCTCACGTAATTTCGCCATCAGGTAATTCGCATTCAACGTTGCGTATTCGGCGATGCGCTCCATGCCATCGCGACCGATCATGCGCATGTAAACGTACGCGCGTAACAGTACGCCTGCATTGCCCATGAAACCGGACAAACGTCCTATGCTTTGCGGCAGGTCAGCTTCGCTCAGCCAGTCATAATACGGCTCGTCATCAGTCATCGTTCTGCCAACAATCGGAATCGGCATGAACGGCAGCAAACGATCGTTCACACCTACCGCGCCAGAGCCCGGGCCGCCACCGCCATGAGGTGTGGAAAAAGTCTTGTGCAGATTCATGTGGATAACGTCGAAATCCATGTCGCCGGGACGCACCTTGCCGAGAATCGCGTTGAGATTGGCGCCGTCGTAATAGAGCAGTCCGCCGGCATCGTGCACCAGGTCGGCAATCTCCGTGATGTGTCGCTCGAAGACACCAAGCGTTGACGGATTGGTCAGCATGATGCCGGCCGTCTTCGGTCCCAGCACAGCTTTCAAGGCGTTGATATCGACGTCGCCTTCGGCATCCGTCGGAATCTCCTGAACCGTGCAGCCACACATGTTCGCCGTTGCCGGGTTGGTACCATGTGCCGCATCCGGGACAATAATCTCGGTACGCGCGGTGTCACCTCGTGAGTGGTGGTAGGCCATGATCATGGCGACGCCAGCCAGTTCGCCCTGCGCACCGGCCATAGGCGTCAGCGAGACGCCCCGCATGCCGGTCACGTCTTTCAGCATCTCCTGCAGCTCGAACATGCACGCCAGGAAACCCTGGCCATGGCTGACCGGCCCGAGCGGATGCCGATTGGCAAATGGCGGCAACAAAGCGAGCTTGTTGCACGCGCGCGGATTGTATTTCATCGTGCAGGAACCGAGCGGATAGAACTGCGTGTCAATCGAGAAATTCTTCTGCGACAGGCGTGTGAAATGCCGCACGGTCTGTAACTCCGAGGCTTCCGGCAGTCGCGCTCTGTCCTGGCGCAGGAGGTGCGCCGGTATCGCTGGCGCGTCCGCGTCTTCGGGAGACTGGGCGAAGGCGCGGCGGCCCGCACGTGACTTTTCGAATATCAATTCACTCATCGATCGTAATTCCCAGCGCGCGGAAAGCCGCGGCATAGTCAGGTTCGGTTGTTATGTCTTCGATCAGCTCGCCGTGCACAACGGTGTTGTTCTCATCCAGCACGACTACCGCGCGCGAAAACATGCCGGCAAGCGGTCCGTCAACGATGAGGACGCCGTAGTTTTCACCGAAGCCGGCATGGCGGATGGCAGACAGTCCCTCGACCTTTTGCAGGTCGTGTTCCTTCTGAAAACGCTGGTGCGCAAACGGCAGATCGTAGGACACCATCAACAGTGCAAGATCGTCACGGTCGCCCGCCAGTCGCTCGAACTCCATGACCGACCTGGCGCAGACCGACGTGTCGATACTGACGAAAATATTGATGATCTTGCGCATCCCCGTCCACTTGGCGAGGGACACGTTCTGCAGTCGCGTATTCACGAGGGAGACGTCCGGTGCCCGGCTACCGACGGCCGGCAGGTCGCCGCAAGTGCGATAGAACGCGTGTTCAAACTGAATTTTCGCCATGCTCGTTGTCCTACCTTCGGCTCAGGCCATCACGTCGGCGAAAGCGGCAACGTACGTATCAATGTCGCCCGCCGTTTTAGTCTCTGTCGCACACACCAGCAGCGCATCGCAGCCGGCGAAATGGCTCAGATCGAAGCCGCCCAGAATGTCCTGCCTTGCCAGCGCGGCAAGTACCGGTTCGACGGGGCGGTCCAGCCGCAGCGCAACCTCGTGGAAATAGGGGCCGTCATACAGCCGCTCCACGCCGTCGACGGCGCACAAGCCGTCCACGAGCCGCGTCGTATTCGCGTGCGAGCGCCGCGCCACCGTCGCAATACCGTCAAAGCCGAGCAGCGACATGTAAATCGTGGCCGCCGTGACCATCAGTCCCTGGTTGGTGCAAATGTTGGACGTCGCTTTCGTGCGGCGAATGTGCTGCTCGCGCGCCTGCAGGGTGAGCGTAAAGCCGGGATTGCCGTCGAGATCCGTCGTGCGCCCCACAATTCGGCCAGGCATCTGCCGGACGTGCTTCTGCTTGCACGTCATGAACCCGAAATACGGCCCCCCGGAGGATAACGGCACGCCCAGTGGCTGTCCCTCACCGATCGCAATATCGGCCCCCTCCTCACCCCAGTGCCCCGGCGCTTTCAGCAGGGAGAGCGATGTCGGGTTGACGATCGCGATCACGACAGCGCCCTGTGCGTGCGCCCAGTCAGTCAGGCGATCGACCTCTTCCAGCGTGCCGGGAAACGTCGGTTGCTGAATCACGACGGCCACCGGCTGCTGGTCTTGTTCAAGACGTTCGATGGCCACGTTGCCGGTGCCCGCATCCATCGGCAATCGTTCGAAGCTGAGCCCCTGGCTGCCGGCAATCGCCGCCGCCACCTGCTCGTACACGGGATTCACGCCGGGTGCGAGCAACACTCGTTTGGTCTTGGCACGGCGATTGGTGCGTACCGCCATTAATGCCGCCTCCGCCAATGCCGACGCGCCGTCATAAAGCGATGCGTTGCTTACGTCGAGCCCGGTCAACTCAGTGATCATCGTCTGGTATTCGTAGATGGTCTGCAGCGTCCCCTGGCTGGCCTCCGCCTGGTACGGCGTATAGGCGCTGTAAAACTCCCCGCGCGTTGCAATGTCCCAGACGACCGCCGGGATATGGTGCTCGTAGGCACCGGCGCCGATGAAACACAGCGGTGTACCGTCCATGGCCGCGCGGTCGTACATGAGTCGCGACACTTCCATCTCGTTGTGTGCTTCGGGGATACCATGCAGGTGATCGATGCGCAGCTCTGCCGGAATCTCGTCAAACAGGTCGTCGATGGATTCCGCGCCGATCGCTGCCAGCATCTCGCGCGTGTCTTTGTCAGTGTGCGGTATAAAAGGCATCAGGCGTCACTCAGTCGTCAAGCTCGTCAAGCAGTGTCTGGTAGTCGTTCGGCGACAACAGTTCGCCCTCATCGATGTCGCCGCTCGGTGTCATGCGCACGATCCAGCCGTCTTCGTAAGGATCGTTGTTGATTTTCTCGGGATCATCGGCGAGCTCTTCATTCACGGCCACAATGTTGCCTGCTATCGGCGCGTAGACGTCGGACGCAGCCTTGACTGACTCGACCACTGCCATCTCTCCGGAACTTTCGACATCCTGGCCAACTTCCGGCAGCTCGACGTAAACGAGATCACCCAGTGCTTCGGCCGCATGCTCGGTGATGCCGATGGTTACGGTGCCATCGTCATTGCGCCTGAGCCACTCGTGATCGCTGGTATAAAGAAGGTCTCCTGGCAATTCTGTCATCGTTTTCTCCCAAGTTTTCACATGGCACCGACATCATATGTCGATGCGAATTTCCCCGTTTCGAACGAACGGTGTTTTGACAATCCGTACGTTCAGCAGCTTGCCCCGAACATCCACCTGCGCGCGGTCGTAATCGCCGGCCGGCAAACGCGCCAATGCGATGGAGCGTCCAATTGTCGGCGAGAATCCGCCGCTCGTAATTTCGCCCTCGCCGCCATCGGCAACGATAACCTGCTGGTGGTTGCGCAATACGCCCTTGTCCTCGAGCAGGAGGCCGACGAAGCGTCGCCGGTCCGGCGCGTCACGGACTTTTTCGATGGCCGCGCGACCAATGAAGTCACGTTCGGCCGGATCCCACGCCACGGTCCACTCCAGCCCGGCTTCGAGCGGCGAGATCGATTCATCCATGTCAGAGCCGTAGAGGTTCATCGCCGCCTCGAGCCTGAGCGTATCTCTTGCGCCGAGTCCACAAGGGGCAACACCCGCTTCCAGCAGGCGCGTCCAGACATCAACTGCTGCTGCTGCCGGCATCACCATCTCCCAGCCGTCTTCCCCGGTATAGCCGGTGCGCGCGACTAACACGTCACCCGCCTGCATGCCATTGAACGGTTTCAGCGCCAGCGCCGCATCACGCCACTCGGCAGCGATGCACGCTGCAGCCCGTTGCCGCGCACCGGGCCCCTGGACCGCGATCATCGCGAGTTCCGGCCGTTCGGTCACGTCAACAGCGAAGCGTGCCGCTTGCTCGGTTATCCAGGCAAGGTCCTTGTCGCGAGTCGCCGCGTTGACGATCAGTCGGTACTCGTTGTCGGCAATCAGATAAATAATCAGGTCATCGATCACGCCACCGTCGGCATTCAGCATGCACGTGTATAGCGCCTTGCCAAAGGTCTTCAGCTTGGCAACGTCGTTGGCCACGAGGTACTGCAGGAAGGCGCGCGCCTGCTCGCCATGCAGGTCGACAATCGTCATGTGAGAAACATCGAAGACGCCGGCGTCTCGCCGTACCGCATGGTGTTCTTCTTTTTGCGATCCGTAATGCAGCGGCATATCCCAGCCACCGAAATCGACGATGCGAGCGCCCGCGTCAACGTGCTGATCGTAAAGCGGTGTTCTTGATCCCATAAGTCATTCGCCCGTTATCAAAATCTGCTGCAAAAAAAAGACGGCAGGCCGTTAACCGGCCTGCCGCCCCTCTGTCCTTTGCAACCTGAGAGATCAATGGCAAGGGCGCATCAGGCGTCCGCCACGTTCCCCTTCGGTGGGCCTTGTCGGCCGCTCTCCAGAGCTGATCAGCGCATCACAGTCCTTTTGCCTGAGCGTTTCCGAGCGTGTTGCGCCTTCGGCGCCCCGATTGAACGAGGTCTCTTCTGCGGACACTGTTGACCAGTGCGCGCAATCATAGCCAACTGCCGGTCCGGTTGCCAGCGGCCGGCCGGGCGGCGACAATGCGGTCCGCCTCGACGAAGGATATCGGTATGAATTCACTGCGATTTGCCCTGGCCGGACTGCTACTCCTGGTGTCAGCCACCAGCCATGCCGACGCCGCGGGCGACTTCCGGGCGCTGCTGGATGAGCACTGGGAATGGACCCTGAGCAATTCGCCCATACTGGCCTCATCGCTCGGCGATCGCCGCTATAACGATCAATGGTCTGACCAGAGCCTTGCCGCCATTGCGCGGCGGCATGAGGAGACAGTTGAGTACCTGCGGCGCATTTACGCCATCGAGCGCGCTGCGCTGCCGGCAGCGGACCAGCTGAACCACGAACTTCTCAGACGTGAGTTGCAAGACGACATCGACGCGCATGCGTTCAGCGGCTACCTGCTGCCTTTCTTCCATCGCGGTGGCGTCCAGAATCTCGAGAACGTCACCACCCAGCTGCGTCTCGAAAACACGGCTGACTTCGACGACTGGCTTGCCCGCATGAACAAGATCGACGCGGTCGTCGAACAGCATATCGATCTTGCCGAGGCCGGCCGCAAGCAGGGTATTACGGCGCCAAGAATTCTGATGGAACGAGTTAAATCCCAACTGGCAATGCAGCCGGTTGAGAACGCGGCTGAAAGCCCGTTCTTTCGGGTATTTGACAACCTGCCGGACTCGATTTCCGCCGGCGACCGTGAACGCCTGCGCGCCACGGCAACAGAGACGATCGAAAAAGTCGTTTTGCCGGCCTACCGCAAGCTGGCGCGCTATTTCAATGACAAGTACCTGCCTGCAGCGCGCGACAGCGTCGGGCAATCAGCGCTGCCCGACGGCAGCGCCTGGTATGAGTTTCTGGCGCGCTCGTTCACAACCACTCGTATGACCCCGGACGAAATCCATCGTCTGGGTCTCGAGGAAGTGAAACGCATCCGCGGCGAAATGCAACAGATCATCGATGGGCTCGGGTTCGCTGGCAGCTTTCAGGATTTCCTGACTTTCATGCGCACCGATCCGCAGTTCTATTACGACAACCCCGACGATCTCTATGAGGCCTACCTCGCAACCAGCAAGCGCATTGACCCGGAACTGGTCAGGCTGTTTGGCGTCCTGCCGAGAATGCCGTATGGCGTCAAACCGATTCCGGATTCCATCGCACCGGATACAACGACGGCCTACTATTCGCGCCCGGCCGCCGACGGCAGCCGCGCCGGTATCTACTGGGTCAATCTTTACAAGCCCGAAGTACGTCCCAAGTACGAAATCGAGGTACTGAGTGTTCACGAAGCCATGCCCGGGCATCATTTGCAGATCGCTCTGCAGCAGGAACTTGGCGACATGCCGAACTTCCGTCGCTTCCTCGGTTTTACAGCGTTCGTCGAGGGCTGGGGTCTTTACAGCGAGCGGCTGGGTTACGACCTCGGTCTATATAAAGACCCTTACTCACGTTTTGGCCAGCTCACTTATGATATGTGGAGAGCCGTCAGGCTCGTGGTCGACACCGGCATTCACTACAAAGGCTGGACCCGCCAGCAAGCGATCGACTTCTTCGCGGCCAACGCGGCGAAAACCGAACACGACATCGTCAACGAGATCGACCGTTACATTGCGATGCCGGGCCAGGCGCTGGCTTACAAGATTGGTCAGCTGAAGATTTTGCGCCTGCGCGCACGCGCGGAGCAGCAGCTGGGCGCGGAGTTCGACATTCGGGCATTCCATGACGCGCTGTTGGGCGGCGGCGCGCTGCCGCTCGACATCCTCGAACAGCGCATGGACGCCTGGCTGGCGTCACAGACTTAAGCGAGCGTCAACGGAGCACGTTTCAACCGACGCCCAGCGCAACCCTGACCGCGCGCTCTTTGATCGGCCCGCTGTGATTAAACGCGCGCATGCCGGCCATGCGCAGTTCGGCGACAGCCGGTGAGTCAGTCGTGAACAGCCGGTTTAACGCCGTCATGAAATGCAGCATGGTGGCATTGGCGCCGCGCCGCGCACGTTCGTATCGACGCAGTACC
This sequence comes from Woeseiaceae bacterium, assembly GCA_049667545.1. GTDB lineage: Bacteria > Pseudomonadota > Gammaproteobacteria > Steroidobacterales > Woeseiaceae > UBA1847. The sequence goes on along the minus strand of JBATID010000059.1, from coordinate 13,440 downwards.
GGCTGATCACCGGGATGCCTGCCTTCCTGTAACGCGGTCATCAGGACATTGGCGAGCGCCACCGCATCGCGCAGCCCAAGATTCGCTCCCTGCCCCGCTAACGGGTGAATCGCGTGCGCCGCATCGCCGATCAGCGCGACGCCTGGCACGACGTAGCGCTCAGCGTGTTGAGCTGCCAGCGGGAAAGTACCGCGCGGACCGGCCACCCTCAGGTTGCCAAGCACGTGGTCCGAAGCGGCGGTCAGCAAGCGACCGAGCTCCATGTCGTCGGCCTCGCTCGCTTGCTGCGCCTTGTCCGGCGTGGTCGACCAGACGACCGATACGCGTCCGTCCGCGAGCGGCAGGATCCCCAGCGGGCCGTCGCGCAGAAACCGTTGCCAGGCTGTTGCCTGGTGCGACTGTTCGGGCTCCAGGTGCGTCACGAACGCCGTTTGACCGTACGGCCACGAATGGCTGCTGATGCCGACAGCCGAGCGCACGAATGAGCGCGCGCCGTCCGCGCCAACGACGAGATCGGCGTACAGCTCCGCGCCATCTTCCAGGCTGATGCGAAAGCGCCGGCCGACCTGGCGCAGCGCCTCGATCTTGCTGGAAAAACGCAGCGTAACGTTGCTCGCGTCGAGTTGCCGCAGAATGGCGACGCGCAGCATTACGTTTTCCACGATGAAACCAAGCTGCGGGATGGCGAAGTCCGCGGCATCGAAATGCAACGCCGCGCTGCTGTCGGGCGCGTCATTCTCGTCCCAGACACGCATGCTTTCATAGCTGCAACGTCGCGCCGGATCGACATGCTGCCACGCACCGATGCCGCTCAGGATGTCAGCAGACCCGGCAGCAATAGCCGACACGCGCAGCGCAATGTCGTCATCGCCCTGCACTTGTGGTCGCGGCGCCGCGTCGATAACCGTAACGCGCAACGCTGCAGCGGCGTCACCGCTGGCCAGCTGTGCCGCCAGCGTCAACCCGCTGAGACCGCCGCCAACAACCGCAACTTCGTATGGGCGTGTCACTTGAGGGGCACCCCGCGCGATAACCGTGGCAGACGGCCCGCGAGACCCATCGTATGCCTGGCAAACACCGAACGCACACCAGGAATGAAATCAAAACCGAGCATGCCCACGTTGCGCAGCGCGCGTAGCGGCCGACGCGAGCTGCCGAACAACTTCACGAGGCCGTCGGTGAAGCGCACCAGTTTATTCTGGTCATCTCGCCGCCAGTTCGCATAGCGCTCGAGGAGCTGCGCGCTGCCTGGATCAAAGCTGTCAGTCTCACGGCGCGCGTCGGCAATGCAGTCGCACAGTGCGGCCACGTCGCGCAACCCCAGGTTGAACCCTTGCGCGGCCACGGGGTGCAGCCCGTGCGCGGCATTGCCGATCAACACGCTGCGCGGCGCCGTCAAGCGCGCCGCTTTGCTCAACAGCAACGGGTAAGACGCCCGCTTGCCAACGCGCGAAAAGGTACCGAGCCGATAACCAAACTGCTCCTGGAACTCCTGTAGAAATGCCGTGTCATTCAGCGCCAGCACCCGCTCAGCCTCGGCCTCCGAGACCGTCCAGACAAAGCCCGCGCGATCACCAGCAAGCGGTAACAACGCGAGCGGGCCTTGTTCCGTGAAACGTTCGAATGCGCGGTGGTCCAGCGATTTTTCCGGGAGGAGATTGCCAATCACTGCGCGCTGCCCGTAGCGTTGTGCCTGTGCCGCGATACCGAGCATGTCCCGCACCGACGAGTTGGCGCCGTCAGCAGCAACCAGCAGGCGGCAGCTGACGACTTGCTGTTCGCCAGAGTCGTGCTCGACGACCGCCGCCGCGCTGTCATCCTGCAGCGTAACGCCAACTATGCGCGCCGGGCAGATGACATCGACATTGTCGGTTTCGCCAAGCGCCTGTTGCAGCACAGCGCCCAGCACCCGGTTGATGACGACGTAGCCGAGAGCCTCGACGCGCTGTTCTTCGGCGGAAATGTGTGAGAACCCGAAACGACCGCGATCGGAGACATGGATATTCCGTATCGGCGTGGCGGCGGCAACGATTGCCGGCCACAGCCCCATGGCTTCGAACATGCGTTGCGTGCTGCGCGATAATGCGGTTGAGCGATCATCGAAACTCGGCTGCTCGTCGGCCTTGCGCTCCACCGCTTCAACAATCGCGACCCGCAGCCCGAGAGGCGCCAGTGCGAGTGCCAGGCTGGTGCCAATCATGCCGCCCCCGGCAATGACGATGTCGTAGGTGCTGTCGTTTGCGACTGCGTTCATGACGCGTGCATCAGTGCCTCAATGTCATCGGGCGCTTTGACCAGACCTTTGCTGAGCACGTCCGGCCCCTGCGACGTTATTGCGACGTCGTCTTCAATACGAACGCCGATATTGCGAAACGCCTTCGGGACACTGCGCTTGTTTGAGATATAGATACCTGGCTCGACGGTAGTCACCATCCCCGTCTCGAGGACGCGCCACTCGTCAGCAACTTTGTAATCGCCAACATCGTGGACGTCCATGCCAATCCAGTGGCCGGTGCGGTGCATGTAAAACTCCCGGTACGCTCCGTCCTTGATCAGGCGCGGCAGTGTGCCGTCGATCAATCCGAGCTTGCGCAGGCCTTTGACAATTACCCTGACAGCCGCATCGTGTGGTTCGTTCCAGTGATTGCCGGCAACGATCTTGTCGATGGCGGCAATCTGCGCCTCGAGCACAATCTCGTAGACGGCCAGCTGTTCCGGGCTAAAGCGCCCGTTGACGGGAAACGTGCGCGTAATGTCGGACGCGTAGTAGTCGAGCTCACAACCGGCATCAATCAGGAGCAGATCGCCATCCTGCAGCGCTGCCTGGTTCTCAACGTAGTGCAGCGTGCAGGCGTTAGCGCCACCGCCCACAATCGGACTGTAGGAAGCCCAGGCGTTATTGCGGCGGAATTCGTGGCGAAACTCGGCCTCGATCTCGTATTCCAGCATGCCGGGCCGCGTAACCCGCATGGCGCGCTGGTGCGCTGCAACGGCGACTTTGGCGGATCTGCGCATCGCCGCGACCTCCGCACGACTCTTGTACAGTCGCATATCGTGCAGCAAGTGATCGAGCGCGACGAATTCCTGCGGCGTGTGCACGCCGCGCGACAAACCGGAGCGCAAAGAATTAACCCAGTCCGCGATGCGCGCATCAAACTCCGGGTACATCCCCATCGTGTAGTAAACACGGCTGCAGGACTCCATGATGCCCGGAAGAATTTCGTCGATATCATCGATAGGAAACGCATCATCGGCACTGAAGTCCCGCACGGCTCCGTCCTGGCCCGCTCGCGACCCGTCCCACTGCTCTTTCGCCGAATCACGGTCGCGACAGAACAACAAGAACTCACCACTGGCGCGTCCGGGCACGAGCACGGCAACGGCCTCGGGCTCGGCAAACCCGGTCAGGTAATAAAAATCGCTGTCCTGCCGGTAGCGATATTCGACGTCGCGACTACGCGTTCTGACAGGTGCGGCAGGCAGTATGGCGATGCCACCGACACCGACCATCCGCATCAGCTGCCGACGGCGGCGTGCGAATTCCTTACTGTTCATATTGTCGGATTGAGCTCGCGGTTAGTTTCGGGGCTGCCGTATTCTACGCCGCCAATCGGCGTCAGTGCATGGTATCCGGGTTATCGGTCTTCGAGCGCCGGTTCGCATCGCGAATATCGGCGAGCTCTTCGTACGCCAGCTGCGCGGCAACCCGCAAAAATTCCACCAGTTCTGCGTACGCCGCCTCGTTGGTCTCGGCGTCGGTCGCCTCATCAAGTTCGGCCCGGGTAATCTGCAAAATATCTCGAATAATGTCAGCCAGCGGCTCCGCCGCCAGCCGGTCCCGCAACGCGTCGCCATGCTGCGCCGACACCAGGCCGTGGAGAAATCCCTCACTCCAGTGCGCCATCGCCGCAGTGCGCAAGGCCGCATCGGTCTGATCGTCGGGCAACAGCGGCATGAATTCGGAAAGCCGCTCCGATAACTCCCAGTAGGTCGCCTGGTACAGAGTGTCCAGCATTTGCTGGCACGCCGCGCGCTGCGCGTTGCGCTCGTCCGTTCCCTCGAGCACCTGCAACAGCCACTCTGGGCCCGCCGCCACTCCTGAGACCGCCAGTCGCCCGGTCAACAGACCATGAGTTTGCGCGGCGTCCCAGCTTGCGCCACAGCGACGTAGTGCGTCTTCGAGCGTATCGTGATCGACTTTTTCGTCCATCCTGGCGCCAACCTTTTCAACTCTGCCAAACCCTTATGATCCCATGGACGCCCGCCGCTGGCCATGAAGTCCTGAAGTAGTGACATAAGACGATTGATTCTATCCATCGGGCTGACTATATTGCTCCAATGGCTGACAGCATAAATTCGACCTTCGAGCACGAACTCAAGCGCCTTGAAAAACGCGTTGACGCTCTCGTCAATGTCTGCGATCAATTGCAGGACGAGAATCGCTCCTTAAAGCAGCGGCAGGATGTCCTCACATCGGAACGCGCCACGTTGCTACAAAAGAACGAACAGGTGCGGGCTCGTGTTGAAGCAATGATTGGTCGACTCAAAGCAATGGAACAGGGCTCATGAACTTGTCAAACAATAATCCAGCGGAGCACGTCGAATGACGAACCAGGTTGCCCACGTGAGCGTTCGCATCCTCGATAAGGAATACCTGGTGGCATGCCCGCCCGAGGAGCGCACCGACCTGCTTGATTCCGCTGAAGTGCTGAATTCCAAAATGCGCGAGATTCGTGATTCGGGGACCATTGTCGGGCTGGACCGCATTGCTGTCATGGCAGCGCTGAATATGGCCAATGATTTACTGCACGCAAAAGCCCGCGACAGCGAAATCGAGGGCACGTTCAGCAACCGGCTAAAACTCATATCGGATCGCGTCGACAACGCGTTAAGTTATACACAGCAACTTGATCTTTAAAACACGCACCTGGCGTTTTCGCCAGGTGCGCTATTGGACAAACAAATTGGCGCCTCCTGCAGTGTTCGATGCCAACCTGGAAACCTTTCGACCCTAAATATTTATCTCGGGGTCGTGCTCTGTCGGCAGCATTTGCGCAGCGCCGTTTCGACGGTAAGCCTGTTGCGGCCACGGCTGACCCCACCTGTTGCTCTGGTTCGAGAGCGACGGTTTGTAACGGCACAGGCGGGAGGCGCCTCCTTACGATGAATCAACTTCGTGCAGCAGCGTTACGTGCCCGTCGCGAAATGGACGAGCATGAACGCGTAACAGCGTCGGAGTTAATCTGCCAACGGGTCATTCACTCGGGTCTTTTTTTTGCCAGTCGTTCGATCGCTTGCTATCTCCCGATGGCAGACGAGGTAGACACCCGCGGCATCATCGAAGCGGCCTGGCGCGCAAACAAGCGCATTTTCGTGCCAGTTTTGCGCGAACGAGGAAAAATGTTGTTTCGTGAACTGAGTCACAAAACCGCGCTGGAACAAAACTCGTTCGGCGTCTGGGAACCGGTCGACGGCGAACTGATTTCTCCTCGCAACCTGGACATTACGATTACGCCGACCGTCGCTTTCGACAGAAACAATAACCGGATCGGAATGGGCGGAGGATATTTCGATCGTTGTTTTGCCTACCTCAGGCTCAGGCAACTGTGGTTTCGACCAAAACTTATCGGCGTTGCCTTCGCGTGTCAGGCAGTTGAGGAAATACGGCCAAATCCTTGGGATATACGGCTTTATAAGGTCTTTTCAGACGCTGATTGATGCTTCCTGCCCGCCACGGATACATCCTTGGGCGCGCCGTCCTGCGACGCGAACTCCTGTTACACATTCGCTGACACGATACGGAAGCCGATGTAAAAACTACGCTCGGCACTGTTGTTGTACCTCGCTGCCGCGAATGAAATCGGCAGCCTGCATTTCGGTCACGGTCGGCTTGCCGATTCGAATCGCCGCCTTCGGAACGGTTGCAACTCTCGTAGCGCCATAATTAAGCACGATTTTTCAGGCTTGCCGAACGTGCGCAGTTTCTGGATTTTTCATAATTGTTGTATATACTCAGCCCCGGGTACCCGACACGGAGAAAATTGATGGCTACCAAAAAGAAGTCTCGTAAAAAAGTTTCGAAGCGGAAAGTCGCTAAGAAACGGAAAGTAACTCGTAAGAAAGCAGCAACGAAAAAACGCGTAGCGAAAAAGAAAGTAGCGAAGCGTAAGACGAAGAAGAAAGCAACGAAGCGTAAGGCTAAGAAAAAAGTAGCCAAGCGTAAGACGAAAAAGAAAGCGACAAAGAAAGTAGCAAAACGGAAAACCAAGAAGAAGGCCAAACGCAAGGCGAAGAAGAAAGTAGCCAAGCGGAAGACGAAGAAGAAAGCGACAAAGCGCAAGGCTAAGAAAAAAGTAGCCAAGCGTAAGACGAAAAAGAAAGCGACGAAGCGTAAGGCTAAGAAGAAAGTAGCCAAGCGTAAGACGAAGAGAAAAGCTACCAAGCGCAAAGCCACACGGAAAAAGGCCAGCAGCAAGAAAGGGTAGTTAGTTAGTCGCTACGGAAGGAGGCCTTCTTCCGAAGCAAATATGAGAGCCCGCCTTGGCGGGCTCTTTTTTTGTCTTCGAACTGTGCTTTGTCGCATACAAATTGCTTGTCAATTTGACTATAGTACGCTTCATGGATGCAGCAAAGAAAAAACGCCTCGCGGCAACGGCCGCCCTCGAGTTTATTGAGCCGGGCGTGAAACTCGGTGTCGGCACCGGGTCCACGGTGAATTATCTTATCGATATGCTCGAGGACAAACGCGATCTTATTGAGTGCGTTGTATCCAGTTCCCGCGCGTCAACCGCGCTCCTGGAAGACCGCGGCTTCGAGGTTCGAACGCTTAACCAGGTACCGGACCTCGATCTTTACATCGATGGCGCCGATGAGGCTGACAAGCACCTGCGGTTGATCAAAGGCGGCGGTGGCGCGCTGACTCGCGAGAAAATATTGGCCGCCGCGTCGCGACGTTTTGTTTGTATCGTCGACGATACCAAGCTGGTCGGTATGCTCGGGGGATTTCCGTTGCCGATCGAAGTACTGCCGATGGCCCAGGAATTTGTCATTCGACGATTAATGAAGATGCGCGGTCAACCCGTCTGGCGCGATGGTTTCATTACCGACAACGGCAACCATATTCTCGACGTGCACGGCCTGAAGATTGCCAATCCGCTCGAGATGGAGGCCCGCATTGATCGTCTACCGGGCGTCGTGGCCGTTGGCATCTTCGCGCAGCGCCCTGCTGACATTCTGTTGGTTGCCCACGACGGCGGCGTGCGAGAAATGCGAGTCTAGAAGTCAAAAAAAAGCCCGCTAACGCGGGCTTTCGTTTTTTGGCTGGGGGAGAGGGATTCGAACCCCCGTTGGCGGAGTCAGAGTCCGCAGTCCTACCACTAGACGATCCCCCAGTAACAAGCGATCGTAAATCCTCGAAATACTAGCGCTTCGAGTACTGCGTGGCGCGGCGGGCTTTTCTCAGGCCGACCTTCTTGCGCTCAACCTCGCGGGCATCGCGGGTAACAAACCCGGCCTTGCGCAGGGACGGACGCAGCGACTCATCGTACTCCATCAGCGCCCGGGTCAGGCCGTGGCGAATTGCGCCCGCCTGCCCCGTCGTGCCGCCACCTTTGACCGTGACATTGACGTTGAACTTCTCGCTCAACTGGGTCAGTTCCAGCGGCTGGCGCACGATCATCTGCGCGGTCTTGCGGCCGAAAAACGTTCCCAGCGGACGCTTGTTCACCGTGATATCGCCACTGCCGGCTGTCAGAAACACGCGAGCGGTCGACGTCTTGCGTCGTCCGGTGCCATAAAAAATCGTATCACTCATAATATTTTCCCAACGCTCAAGCTCTAAGGGCTTAGGCATTCACTTGCAAAGGTATGGGCTGCTGCGCAGCGTGCGGATGCTCAGGACCGGCAAACACGCGCAGCTTGGCATACATCTGCCGACCCAGTGGACCGCGCGGCAGCATGCCCTTGACGGCACCTTCAATCACGCGCTCCGGCGCCTCTTTAAGCAACTTCTCGAGCGAGATCGACTTCAGGTTGCCAATATAACCGGTGTGCCGGTAATAGATCTTGTCTTTCAGCTTGTTGCCGGTGACGCGCACTTTCTCGGCATTGACCACGACAATGTAGTCACCCGTATCGATGTGCGGCGTGTATTCCGGCTTGTGTTTGCCACGCAGGCGATGAGCGATTTCCGTCGACAGGCGACCGAGGGTCTTGCCCGTGGCGTCAATCACGTACCAATCGCGCCGAACTTCTGCTGTTTTTGCAGAAAACGTCTTCATAATTCTGGTTTCCGTCAGGGAAAAATATCGCTCTTCTACGAGGCTTAAATCAGTCTGGTTGCCCCGTATGCTGTCAGCGCCCGCAAAGCAGGTGCCGCAACGGCGAAAGGCGCGAAATTCTACTCGACGCCCCGCATTATTGCAATCGCTCGGGCGTTTGATCGTCATTGAGAAAAGGCGCCCTGATCTGGGCGCCTTTTCTCTTTTATTATCAGTTAGTTAAGAACTCGCCGTACCAGTCTGGCCGCGAGGCGCAAGCGTCAGAACAGGTATTCCAGCGACAAAGCCGTGTAAGTATCGGTTTTTTCAGTCAGCGCCGGTACGTCGGTGTTGCTCTTGATCGTATAAGAGGCCACCAGCGCCAGGTCACCCAGCAGCTTGGCGGATATGGCCGATACTGACTCCAGGTAGGTGTTGCTGCTGCCCGCCTCAGTTGTGAAATCCTGACGAAATTCGGCCGTCTCGCTGAACAGCCACTTGTAGTAGGCACCGCCACGGAAGATCGCCTCGTTTTCCGTGATCCCGGAGATCAATTTGGACTGCCGCGAACCGGCGCCAACTTCGACGTTGAGCACGTGCCGATCGGTGTTAATCAGGCGGCGACCATAACCGACGGTCTGCGAGAATTGGCTGTCATAGCCGCTAAAGCGATCCTTGCGCCAGGCCAGCCTGCCGAACAGAAAATCGGTATCCGTCAGGTTGCGCTCACTTTTCCAGCCAAGGCCGTAAGCCTCTGCTGTGGCGATCTCGTTGTCCGAGGCGCTGATTGCTGTGGCGGCGGCCAGATGCTGCCATTTCCCCGTTGCAAACCCAACTTCAACGCCGGAATTCAGCGTGGAGTTTTCCGTATTCCCGGACGTTGCCAGGTAACCGAGGGTTGCCTTGCCAGACCAGGGGCTTTCGGGCTCTTCCTGGGCCATCGCAGAGAACGTAGCCGAAATGACCACGAGGGCCGAGATCAAACGAAAAGTCATGATTTTTCTCCTGAAGTTGTGTTGGTGCCACAAAAAATGGTTGCGGAGTATACCGTCAGCGAGCGCGGGTTCGCTATAATGAATTTGTGACAAATCGTGAACTCTCTGCAATTGACCGCCTCCTGGCCGGCGCAAACGATGCCCTTCGCACGATTGCTGCTCCCGCAGGTCAGGCCACACGCCCAAGTCCTGCGACCTCCGTGGCAGCAGGCGAACTCAATGCCACACAGCGGTCGCACGCGGCTGGGCTGATGCGGGTCAATCATGCTGGCGAAGTTGCCGCGCAGGCGCTCTACAAGGGGCATGCTGCTGTTGCCAGGGACAGTGCTGTCGAGGCGCAAATGCAACAAGCGGCGGATGAGGAGTTCGACCACCTGGCCTGGTGTGAGCAGCGCCTTCATGAATTGGGAGAGGTCCCGAGCCGACTTAGCCCGCTTTGGTACACCGGAGCTTTCGCGATCGGCGCCGCCAGCGGCATGCTCGGTGACAAGTGGAGCCTCGGCTTCATTGCAGAGACCGAGCGCCAGGTGTGTGACCATCTCGACACACACTTGCAGGGATTGCCGACGGCGGATGCAAAGAGCCGCGCAATCGTCACACAAATGCGCAACGAAGAGCGTAAGCACGGGGAAGACGCTGTCGCTGCGGGCGCGGCCGAATTGCCCGGGCCGGTCAAACAACTCATGCGAGTAACGGCAAAGATCATGACCCGGACCGCTTATTGGGTCTGATCATCACGTTATCTCGATAAAACACGATAAAACACGCACTTAGCTTGCCCTTGCAGGCAATCTGTATTAAAAGAGGTGCGCAACAGGGGCGAGGATTAAGTAATGCAGACAACAGCAAAAAACCTGAGCGATGTGCCGGCAATCAACCGATTCTTGAGTTACTGCCGCGTGCGCACGGTGCCATCGAAAACGGTGATGATCCATGCCGGTGATTTGCCCGACGTTCTCTACTACATCGTGGACGGCTCGGTCGAGGTTATGATCGAGGACGAAGACGGCAACGAAATGGTTCTCGCGTACCTGAACAAGGGGCAGTTCTTTGGCGAAATGGGTCTGTTCTACGAGCAGCCCACGCGCAGCGCCTGGGTGCGTACGCGCACAGAATGCGAAATCGCCGAAATGACCTATCCTCGTTTCCGCCAGATTGCGAGTGAGAGCCCGGGCCTGATTTTCGAACTGGCCACGCAGCTGGCATCCCGACTTGACCGCACCAACCGCAAGCTCGGCGACCTCGCATTTGTCGACGTCACCGGACGTGTGGCCCATGCGATCATGGATCTGTGCAACGAGCCCGACGCCATGACACATCCGGACGGCATGCAGATCAAGGTGAGTCGCCAGGAACTCAGTCGCCTGGTGGGTTGTTCGCGAGAAATGGCCGGACGTGTTCTCAAGGTGCTCGAAGAACAGGGCCTGGTGTCGGCGAGCGGCAAGACCATTGTCGTATTCGGCGCGCGGCCGAACAGAAACTTCTAGATCGCTTTCGCAATCGCCGAGCGAATGGCCGCGCGCATGGCGGCAATCGTCGCAGCGTAGTCGTCACTGCCGAAGATGGCAGATCCGGCAACGAACGTGTCGGCGCCCGCGGCGGCGATTTCCCCGATGTTATCGACCTTCACTCCGCCGTCGATTTCCAGCCTGATGTCATAGCCACTCGCGTCAATGATGCGCCGCGCCGCGCGCAGCTTCTGCAGCGTCGATGGAATGAACGTCTGCCCGCCAAAGCCCGGGTTCACCGACATCAGCAACACCATGTCGACCTTGTCCAGCACATGCTCGAGCCAGTCCAGTGGCGTTGCGGGGTTGAAGACCAGGCCTGACTTGCAGCCCTGCTCCCTGATCAAACCTAGCGAGCGATCGACGTGGCGGCTCGCCTCGGGGTGAAACGTAATGTAGCTTGCGGCGGACTTTGCAAAGTCCGGGATAATGCGATCGACGGGCTCGACCATCAGGTGCACATCGATGGGCGCCTCGATGCCGAAGCTGCGCAGGGCATCGCAGATCATCGGACCAATCGTCAGGTTTGGCACGAAGTGATTGTCCATGACGTCGAAGTGAACAATGTCAGCACCGGCATCCAGCACGGCTTTGACGTCTTCACCCAACCGGGCGAAATCGGCAGACAGTATCGAGGGGGCGATCAAGGGCGTCACGACTGATCCTTTCGCATTTGAGGACTGCGAGGTTACCTGAGTACTCCGGCAACGCCAATCACAAACCGTTGCCACGGCAGGCAAAGTTACCTGATCGAGCGTCGCGCCTTTAGCATTTCATAGGCGCTGCGGACCTCTCGCGTACGACGCTCGGCCTCGGCAAGTACGGCCGCATCGGGATTGCTGCCAGTAATCTTGTCCGGATGGTTGCGATTCATCAGGCGCCGATACGCGATTTTTATCTCATCGTTGCTCGTATCCGGGGCAACACCAAGCGCTTCGTAGGCGGCGCGCACGCGCGCCGCGTCAGCACTACCGGCCGGCGATCGTTTGAAGCCTTTTTGCGCACGAATCATCGCTTCCAGCTGGGCCAGCTCGACACGACCTATATCCAGCTCACTACAAACAGTCCAGATCAACGTGCGCTCGGCTTTGCTCAGTGCGTCTTTTGCCAGCACGACCTCCAACAACAGGCGCACGAACAGCACGCGTTTGGCGGCACCTCGCGCACCGTTGCGACGCGCTGCGCGCACCGTTTTGACCAACGGAAATCCGGGTGTCTTGCCACTGTCAAACCAGGCGATTGCACGGCGCACCGCGGCCGGCCCCAGTCCGAGGCGATGCATGATCATGCGTGCCGCCCGAATCTCATCCTCGGATACACGGCCGTCGATCTTTGTGAGATGCCCCATCGTCTGAAACAGGGCGCGCACAAAGTCCTCGGAGACGCGACCGATGTCCTCGCCCTGTTTCTGGAAGTCACGAAAGCGATCGGCGAAGCCACGATCGAACTGGTGACCGAGAAACAGCCCGAGCACGACCAGCCATGGCTTCAAGGTTGCCACTCCGGCCAGCGTGCCAATGATTTTGCCCCAGTACAATCGAGATTCCCGCCATCGGGCGACGTGAAGAATCGGTATCCTAACGGTTGCCAGCGGGCATTCCTAATGCCCGGCCTTGCCTGAACCTTGTGGACAGGTGATCATTCATTACCTGTATCCAGCCAAATGAGCGCTTTTGTCGATGAACGCTGCAGACGTGTTGTTCGAATCCTCTATTCCTGAACTGCCGCTGCTGGGTCGTGGCAAGGTCCGCGATATCTACGGTGTCGACGATGACCATTTGCTGATCGTGACGACAGATCGACTGTCTGCGTATGACGTGGTGATGCCCGATCCCGTACCGGGCAAGGGCGAGATCCTGACCCGTATCTCCCTGTTCTGGTTTCGCATGATGGCTGACATCATCGACACGCAGCTAACCGACCTGCGCGTGGACGACGTCATCACAGACCCGGAACTACGCGAGCAGCTCAGCAGCCGCTCGCTGGTGGTCAAGCGCTTGCAGCCTTTGCCCATCGAAGCCGTCGTGCGCGGCTACCTGATTGGCTCCGGCTGGCGTGACTACCAGTCAACCGGCAAGGTCTGCGGTATCGACCTGCCGGCGGGCCTGCGGCAGGCTGAGAAGCTGGGGCAGACACTGTTCACGCCATCCAGCAAGGCGGCCGCCGGCAGTCACGATGAGAACATCAGCTTTGCGCAGGTGGCCGATCTGGTTGGTGAGAAGCTGGCTCTGCGCGTGCGCGACGCGGCCATTCAAATTTATGAGCGCGCGGCAGCTTATGCGCTCGAGCGCGGCATCATCATCGCCGATACCAAGTTCGAATTCGGGCTGGATGGGGAAGGCCGCCTGCACCTCATAGACGAGGTATTAACGCCGGATTCGTCGCGGTTCTGGCCGCTCGACGGCTACGAAGTCGGCATCAGCCCGCCGAGCTTCGACAAGCAGTTTGTTCGCGACTATCTCGATACGCTCGACTGGGACAAGACCGCGCCCGGCCCGGATCTCCCGGCCGAAATCTTGAAGCGCACTGCCGACAAATACCGGGAAGCACTCGAGCGCATGACAAAAACCTGACCGCGTCCTGCCCTTATGGCGCCATCGGCAAGCGCCCGACATATTTATTGACGGACTGTCTCGCTGGCGCTCGCTTTATGTCTCGCCAACAAATATCTCGTGCACT
>JBATID010000058.1:0-7086 GCA_049667545.1 Woeseiaceae bacterium | reverse complement strand
TAGGTATGCCAGTGTTGCCCGGTTGAGTTCGCACAGCTCGCGAGAAATATACAGGCCAAGTCCGGTGCCGCCGGAACGCGCAGTAAAAAACGGCTCGAAGATCTGCTCCGCAGTCGCAGGATCTACGCCATGGCCGCTGTCCAGCACCTCAATATAGGGTCGTCCCCGGTTGGGCAATTGTCCGGCCTGGACTTCGACCAGGATGCCGCCGGTTTCACTGGCATATTTGACCGCATTGTCACAGAGGTTCCACATGATCTGATGCAGGTGACCGCGGTCAATCCGAACCTCCAGATCATCCGGGACTCGCCCGATCGTAAACTCGCCCTCCTGTAATTCATGCGTACGTAGAAACTCATCCGCGAAATCAGTCAGCCAGGTTTTCAGAAGAAATCGTTCGGGCCGGCTGGATTCGCGCCGCGACAATTGCAGTACGTTCTCGATAATGTCGCTGACGCGACGGGAATGCGTCTGGATAATTTCAGTCAGGCGACCGTCGTCCGGACTGAGGCCAGCCGATTCCTGTAACAGCTGCGCGGCATGACTCATCGCGCCGACCGGGTTCCGGATCTCGTGTGCAATGCTCGCGCTAAGGCGGCCGAGTGAGGCGAGTTTCGATTGCTGCACGCGCTCGTTCATGATGCTGACATCCTCGAGAAACACGAGCACGGGTCCGCCGCGCGCGGCATCGCGCCCGAGCGGGGCGAGATGCGCCAGGACCCGCACAATGCTGCCCGCGGTTACCAGCGTAAACTCCGGGTGCGATGACAGCGCCCGATCCTGCCGCCAGCGCTTCAGGTAGTCGTCGAGCTCCGGCGACACAGCGCGAACGGAACGACCGGGCACCGGATCGTCCGCCGCCAGCAGCTGGGTCGCGGAACTGTTGATGAGCCGCAGCGTGTCGTCACCATCCACCACGACGATGCTCTCGCGCAGGTGCTGGACTATGTAGTCGTTGAGCTCCGAAATATTCTGCAGATCGATGCCGAATTTGCGGGCCAGCGCCTCACTGGCCTGGATGCGACGAGCAAGCGGCTGTGCGGCCAATGCCAGGGCGAATACGATGGCACCCAGCATCCCGGCGGCCGGGTAGTTGACGCCCGCTTCAAGGCCCTTTAGCTGCGTAAAAACCTGCTCACCGAGGATCGCAAAGGTTGCCGCCGCGGCCAGGATCGCCGGGTATTGCGGCGGCAACGTCAGGCTGCCAACGCCAACGAAAACGACGAGCAATCCACCAATGCCACTGGATATACCGCCGCTGGCGTGCAGCAGCAGGGTGAGGGCAATGATGTCGACAATGAGCTGGGCAACGCTGAGCACAGCGGTCGGGACCCAGCGATGGCGCAGGGACAGCGTGGCCAGAGACGCAAATACCAGGTAACCGACGACCGTTGCAGCGAACAGCGTGGGATAGCGATCGCCAAACATGCGCGGGTCGGTGCTGACCAGGAAGAGTGCCAGCAAAGCAACGGCGACCAGCAGGCGAAACGTACCCAGCGTCAAAAGCACGCGCCAACTGAGATCCGGCTCGTCGGCAGCGCGTTTCAGCTGCATGCCATGATGGTCACGGCGTGTCTGTTTCAGCGACGTGTTCGTTGGTGCCTCATTCATTGGTGATCGGGCGTTACAATCGGGTGGCGAGCTTGCGAGTTGCGACGATTGTAGACCGAATATAGACATGGGTCCCGTAAACATCCAAAATACGACCACATTTCGGCGCCTGGCGGGCCGAATTCCCTATAGTCTCTGACACAAGTGACGCAATAATCCATGAATCTTCACGAATACCAATCAAAACGGTTGTTCGCAGAGTACGGCATTCCGGTACCGCGCGGCATTCCGGTCGAGTCGCCCGATGCAGCGGTCAAGGCGTCCAAGGAAATCGGCGGCAAGCTGTGGGTGGTCAAGGCGCAGGTGCACGCCGGCGGCCGCGGCAAGGCCGGCGGTGTGAAGCTGGCCAGGACGCACGACGAGGTTCGTGAATTTGCGAAGGGCATGTTAGGCACGCAATTGGTGACACACCAGTCGGGGCCGGAGGGGCTGCCCGTCAATGTGGTCTATATTGAAGAAGGCTCGGATATTGACCGCGAGCTGTACCTCAGCATGCTGGTTGATCGGGAAGTCAGCCGCGTTTCGTTCATCGCTTCGGCAGCAGGCGGCATGGATATCGAGAAAGTCGCGGCAGAAACGCCTGAGAAGATTTTTTCAGTGGCGGTGGCGCCGGATGCCGGTCTGCAGGATTACCAGGCACGTCAACTGGCGTTCGGATTGGGCCTCGACAAAAAACAGATGCGGCAGTTTGGCGATCTGATCAAACACCTGTACCAGCTCTACCTGAATGCCGATGCCAGCCTGATTGAAGTCAACCCGCTGATCACGACCAAGGCCGGCGACATTGTCGCGCTGGACGGCAAGATCAACATTGACGGCAGCGCGTTATTCCGCCAGCCCAAAATTGCGGCGTTGCGTGACAGTTCCCAGGAAGATGAGGCCGAGCGCGAAGCGGCAGCGCATGATCTGAATTACGTCTCTCTCGATGGCAATATAGCCTGCATGGTGAACGGGGCCGGCCTGGCGATGGCCACGATGGACCTCATCAAGCTGCACGGTGGCGACCCGGCGAACTTCCTCGACGTGGGTGGCGGTGCGACGGCGGAACGCGTTGCCGAGGCATTCAAGATAGTACTTTCCAACGACAAAGTAGCCGCGATCCTGGTCAATATTTTCGGCGGCATTGTGCGCTGTGATTTGATAGCTGAAGGCATCATCTCTGCCGTCAAGGAAATCGGTGTCAGCGTGCCGGTCGTGGTACGGCTGGAGGGCACCAACGTCGAAAAGGGGCGGGCACTGCTCGCCGCAAGCGGGCTCGCTATCATCGCGGCCAAAGATCTTACGGACGCTGCGAAAAAAGCGGTCGCCGCAGTCGCATGACAGGCAGGGGCACATGAGCATACTCGTTAACAAAGACAGCAAGATTATCTGCCAGGGACTCACCGGCAACCAGGGCTCCTTTCACACCGAACAGTGCATTGAATACGGCACCAGGGTCGTAGCTGGTGTAACGCCCGGACGGGGTGGCAGCGAACATCTCGGCGTTCCTGTCTACAACACCATGCGCGACGCGGCGGCCGCGACCGGCGCCGATGTCAGCATGATTTACGTGCCGCCGCCGTTTGCCGCAGACGCCATCCTGGAAGCGGCGGACGCCGGCATGGAACTCATCGTGTGCATCACCGAGGGCATACCGGTCAACGACATGGTGAAGGTCAAGTCGGCGCTCCGCGATTATAGCTGCCGCCTTATCGGCCCGAATTGTCCGGGCATCATCACGCCCGAAGAGTGCAAGATCGGCATTATGCCGGGCTTCATCCACAAAAAAGGCCGCATTGGTGTGATCTCGCGCTCGGGCACGCTCACCTACGAGGCCGTGTACCAGACGACGACCAACGGGCTTGGTCAGACAACGTGTATCGGCATCGGCGGCGATCCGGTGCGCGGTATGGGCTTCATCGATTGCCTGGAGCTCTTCGAAGCCGATCCTGCTACTGACGGCATCATCATGGTCGGAGAGATCGGCGGCACTGACGAAGAAGCCGCGGCAGAGTTCATCCAAAGTAACGTCAGCAAGCCGGTCGTTGCTTACATTGCAGGTGTTACGGCGCCCCCCGGCAAACGCATGGGTCATGCCGGCGCGATTATTGCCGGTGGCAAGGGTACCGCTGAGGACAAGTTCAGGGCGCTTGACGCCGCCGGTGTCGCAACAGTGCGTTCGCCCGCGGAATTAGGCTCCAAAATGCAGGAAGTCCTTGCGACGTAGATGACTGACACTGTCAAACTCGCGCTGGCACAGCTCGACCTTGCGGTTGGCGATGTCGCGGGGAACACGGCCAAAATAATCGAATACTCAAAGCGCGCGCGCGACGAACTGCGCGCCGACCTCGTGGTATTTCCCGAACTCAGTATTTGCGGTTATCCGCCTGAGGACCTGTTGTTTCACAGCGGTCTGAAGCGTGGTGTCGAGCAGGCGCTGACGGAAATTCGCGATGCCGTCGCCGGCATTGCAATGCTGGTTGGCTTTCCCGAGTACGACGATGGCCAGATCTATAACAGCTGCGCCGTGTTTTCCGACGGCAAGGTCCTGTGCCATTACCGCAAACAGTTGCTTCCCAACTACAGCGTGTTTGACGAAAAGCGCTATTTTACGGCTGGTAGTCGCGCGGCCGTGTTCAAACTGAACGGCATTCGTATTGGTCTGAATATTTGTGAGGACGTTTGGCGACCCGAACCCATGGCAGCCAGCCGTAGCGCCGGTGCGGAATGCGTGATCGCAATCAACGGTTCGCCGTATGAACTTGATACCCAAAGCGTTCGCGAGCAGGTGGTCAGGGAACGCGTGCGGGAGGCGGGCGTGCCGGTCGTCTATCTGAACATGGTGGGCGGCCAGGATG
This sequence comes from Woeseiaceae bacterium, assembly GCA_049667545.1. Lineage (GTDB taxonomy): Bacteria > Pseudomonadota > Gammaproteobacteria > Steroidobacterales > Woeseiaceae > UBA1847. The sequence goes on along the minus strand of JBATID010000058.1, from coordinate 2,638 downwards.
AGCTGGTGTTTGACGGTGGTTCGTTTGCGATGGATGCGCACGGCGAGATTTGCCTGCGCGCGGCATCATTCGATGAGGGGCTCTACTCGCTGACTCTGCACGGCAAGATTGCTGGCGTCGTGCCTGAAAAAGGCGACTGCGCGTCGCTGTTTTCGACCGAAAAAACGGTCTACCGCGCACTGGTTACCGGTACGCGTGACTACGTGCTGAAGCACGGTTTTCCGGGTGTGGTGATAGGGCTGTCGGGTGGTATCGATTCTGCGCTGGTCACGGCTATTGCCTGTGATGCGATTGGTGCCGAGCGCGTCAGGACAGTCATGATGCCGTTTCGCTACACCTCGAACATGAGCCAGGAGGACGCCGCGAAACAGGCTGCCACGATGGGCGTCGGCTACGACGTTATTCCCATCGAGCCAATGTACCAGGCGACCATCAATCAGCTGCGGCCCGTGCTGGGCGATCGCGAGCCTGACGTCACCGAGGAAAACATCCAGGCACGTTGCCGCGGCCTGTTACTCATGGCCATTTCGAACAAGACGGGCCGCATGTTGCTGACTACCGGCAACAAGAGCGAGATGGCGGTTGGTTATGCGACGTTGTATGGCGACATGGCAGGCGGTTTCGCGCCGATCAAGGACTGCAGTAAGACACTGGTTTACCGGCTGGCTCGTTATCGCAATACCCTGAGCGCCGTGATTCCTGAACGCGTGATAACGCGACCGCCATCGGCTGAGCTGCGGCCTGATCAGCAGGACAGCGATTCATTGCCGGATTACGACGTTCTTGACCCGATTCTCGAGGCTTTTATCGAAGAGGACTTGTCGGTAGCAGAGATAACCGAGCGCGGCTTCGACCGGGATACCGTGATTCGCGTGTTGGAAATGGTGAAGCGCAATGAATATAAACGGCGCCAGGCGCCACCCGGTGTGCGTATCAGCGCCAGGGCTTTCGGGCGCGACTGGCGATACCCGATTACGTCGGGCTACAAATTCCCGCGCTGATTACCCGTCGCCGGGGAAGTTGGCAGCCAGCACACGCCGCGTGTCTGTCGCCAAATCGTCCATCCCGAGACTATCGTAAGCTTCCGCCATAATTTCTAGTGACAGGCGGTTGCCCTCAGCGCCGTTGTACTGTTCGAGTGCGGCCTGCGCGCGTTTTAGTGCTGCGATATAGGCGCCGCGCCGCAAATAGTAGTCGGCAACGTGATTCTCGTACGCGGACAACCTGTTCTTGATGTAAATCATGCGTTGTTCAGCGTCTGGGGCGTATTCGCTGGCGGGAAAGCGCTCGACCAGTCGCCGCAGGGTCACGTAGGAAAGTTCGAGTTCTTTCGGCGGTCGTTTGCTGGTGTCCCTGCGGAACATGCGCTCGAGCAACCCCGGGTCATCATTGAAGTAGGACAGGCCCTTTATATACAGCGCATAGTCGACTCGCGGATGCGTCGGGTTTTCACGCATGAACGTGTCGGCAGCATCGATGGCTTGCTCTCTGGAATTGCTCTTGTAATAAGCATGCATAAGCTCAAGCTGGATCTGCCGTGATAGATCGCTGAACGGGAAGCGCGCCTGGATTGCTTCGAAAACCTGGATACCGCGGCGGTAATTGCCGCGCGCGATCGCTTCCTGAGCCTTTGAGTAGGCGTCCGTAATGTTCTGCACTTCCGTTTGCTTTTCTTCGTTGCCCGCGCAGCCGGCGAGCAATCCGGCCCAGGCAAGGATCAGGAGCGGCAGCAAGCGCTTCATGATTGGCGAATTAAGATGCATACTAATCTGCTTCCATTACCTTAAGGTAGCGGCACTCGGGCCGGCGAGTATACCGCAATCCCAAGCAAATCCATGAGCCCAGATATCCAAACCAGGTCCATTCCCGACGAGCTGGCCGGCCTGCGTTTGGACCAGGCGCTGGCGCGGATGTTTCCCGAGTATTCGCGCAGCCGCCTCAAGGAATGGCTGCTGTCCGGTGCAATTACCGTCGACGGCGGTGCTCGCCGGCCGCGCGATGCTGTCGCCGGCGGGGAACGCATCGAAATGCAGGTACAGGCCGAAACGCTGGTGCGGGACAAACCCGAGCCCATCGCGCTGGACATTGTGTTCGAAGATGAGCAACTGCTCGTCATCAACAAGCCCGCAGGCCTCGTTGTGCACCCGGGCGCCGGTAACCCGACCGGCACCTTGATGAACGGCCTGCTGCATCACGCGCCGGAGCTGGAGGAAGTGCCGCGAGCCGGTATCATTCACCGCATCGACAAAGACACCAGCGGCCTCCTGCTGGTGGCGAAAACGCTGCAGGCGCACACGGTCCTCGTACGCCGGCTCGCCGATCGCGACATCTCGCGCCAATACCTCGCCGTCTGTACCGGCGTGCTGACCGGTGGCGGTACGGTCAACGAGCCATTGGGGCGACATCCGGTGGATCGAAAACGCATGAGCGTCCAACAAAACGGCAAATCGGCAATAACGCACTACACCGTCATCGAACGCTTCCGCGCCTTTACCTACGTGGACGTGAAGCTGGAGACTGGCCGCACGCACCAGATTCGCGTGCACTTCGCCCACCGGCGGCACGCGCTGGTGGGCGATCCGGTGTATGGCGGCAGGCTGGCGCTGCCGTCTGGCGCATCGCAGGACCTCATCGAGGC
>JBATID010000057.1:0-26504 GCA_049667545.1 Woeseiaceae bacterium | reverse complement strand
GAACGATGCATGTGTCACGAGCGACAGCCACAGCGTCTGCGTTTTCCAGAAGAGCACGCCCAGCACCAGCCCGGCGCCAAAGACGAAGGCCCACGACGCCGAGCGGTGGGTCAAAGCAAAAATGCAGGCAGCCGCGGGAATTGCCAGCAACGGGCCCCGGTGCGACAGGAACGACTGCAGCAGGCCGCGATTGACGATCTCCTCGACGATGGGCACGAGAATCATGGTGACCACCAGGCCGAGTAACAGCGCGGCAGCGGCAGGGCATTCGAAGGCGAACGTCGGCGGCAGCGGCTGGGCCGCATTGGTGTCGCCAAACATGCCCAGTGCGACGCCGGCAAACAGCTGCGACCACCAGGCGATGCGTAACAACAGGCCAATCATGATGGCGGTCAAGACCAGTTTGAGGCTCAGGCCATCAAAACGAAAAAGTGCGCGGAGCAAGCCCGGCCTGGAACGCAGTATCGGTGTCAGGAACAAGGCCAGCAGCGGCGGCACAACCAGGTAGGACAGGTCTGCGGCCACATTGTGAGTGAAGCCGTGCTGCAGCAACGTGGAGCGCAGCCACGATCTCGCCAGCAGTGCGGCGACAAGTATGAGCAGCGTCGCAATTACTAGTGCCCCGACGTTTTTTGGTGCCGGGACTTGAGATCGGTAGTTCACCTCGGCAGGTTAGCGCGAAAGCCCCTGTAATCGCCCCGGCGAATCTGGCCAAACAGTCTGGAAAGGCATGACGCGCGCCGCGAATCCGCCAATCAGGTATTGGCAGCCTTGCCTGTATTACCCCACTTTCGGGTAATAGACGCTCGGGCTTTTGGATCGATGTTGATTTTGTCGAGGTCGCCGCGTACGTGCGGTAACGCCAGGAGTCGCGGGTCCATCACGCGAAACCAGAGCGGCGGGATATAGGCCAACACATACATGCCGAAGTAGCCGTTTGGCAGGGAGGGCAGGTCGTCGAAATGCCGCAGCGACTGGTAGCGACGCAACGGGTGCGTGTGGTGGTCGGAGTGGCGTTCGAGATGAAACAGGACAAGGTTGCTGACAACATGATTGCTGTTCCACGAGTGATGGGGCTGACAGCGTTCGTATTTTCCGTCGGCGGCGCGTTCGCGCAAGAGGCCATAGTGCTCGACGTAGTTAGCGCTCGTCAGCCCCCAGTATGCAAACAGGTTGTGGATCAACAGAAACGGCAGCGCCATCCAGCCGAATGCGACCAGGAGCGCCAATGTAATCGCTGCCGTTAGCGCATACGACTGCAGGATCGCATTGCGGTAATGCCAAACCGAATGGCCTCGTTGCTGCAGCCGCTCTTTCTCGATAACCCAGGCACGGCGAAACGCACCCGGGATTTCGCGGGCGGCGAAGCGGTAGATGCTCTCGCCCATTCTCGAACTGGCTGGATCCGCCGGTGTCGATACGTCCCTGTGATGACCACGGTTATGTTCGATTGTGAAATGCCCGTAAGCGGGCACCGCCAGGATAATTTTCGCCAGGATTTTCTCGATTCGGGAATTCTTGTGGCCCAGTTCGTGCCCGGTATTGATCGCAAGGCCGCTGGTCAGTCCGGCGATGACAGCGAGCAACACAAATGCCCACCCGCTGATTGGCTGTGTAAATGCGTAAAAGGCAACACCAAGCAACGTCACGAAGTGCAGGGGCACGGCTGCGTATGTCAGCCATCGATAGTAAGGATCGCGATCCAGCTGCATGACGATCGCTTCAGGTGGGTTACTCTGGTCCTCACCGATCACCCAGTCGAGTAACGGCGCGACGATATAATTGACAGCGAATGGCAGCAGAAACCACAGCTCGTTGCCGGTCTTGAAATGCAGCCATATGGACAGGAACGGCTGCAGCGGGTACGTCACAGATAACAGCCACAGCCAGCGCTTGCGATCGACGTAGTAAATCGCTTCTCCGGTCGGCAATGTTCCGGTGTAGGCTTTCACAAGTTCGGACCCGCTGCGTTCGGTAGGTTCAACGTCGATTATGGGCCTTGGCCAGGGTCTTCGCCAATCCATAAAAGCCGCGCAAATACGTCGGAAAACTATACAGAATTGCCGTTGCAGAAATTGCCGAATTATAAAATGTGTGAAATATCAGTGAGTTGGATTCGCGGCACAAATCTTGCTATATATTCCGAAGAACCATATCGATCGGGGGTTGCATTGAAGGTTTTCTTCAACAGGGTAATGATCACGGCGAGCATCGCGTTGCTGGCCGGGTGCGCCGAGCGCGCCGGACCCGCGGATACGACGCAGCCCCGGGCGCCACTGCTGACAGCAGAGACACTGGGCGAACAGACGGTGCTAACGGTTACCGAATACCTTGAGCAATCGTCATACGCCAGCGCTGATCAGGTCAACGGCGCACGCCAGGCGCGGGTCTGTCGGGCGTGTCATAGTCTTGATGCAGGCGGCGCGAATATGATTGGCCCGGCACTGCACCAGTTCTTCGGCACCGTCGCAGGTTCCCGCGAAGGATTTCAATACTCGGAGGTCTTGCGCAATGCGCAATTCGTGTGGACACCTCGCGCACTGGATGCATGGCTGGTGCAACCCGGTCGTTTTCTCCCAGGCAATCGGATGGTGTTTGCGGGCGTTTCGAACGCCCGCGATCGCAACGATCTCATCGCCTATTTGCTCAAAGAAACGTCGGCAACCTCAGCCGATAAAGATGGCTAGGAGGCAATAGCGGCTATGGAAACACCGATAGACACTGTCAGCCTGGAACAGCGCGGCACCGCTGACCGCCGCACTTTGGGCTGGCGCACCGTGGTCTATGGTTTCGTCCTGTCGCGACGGCGCCAGCACCGACGTTCCGCAGAAGTTGATGTGATATTCCTCGACTGGCACCACCCGTGGCTGTTCTTTCTCGCGGTTGGCACCATGCTGCTGTCCTGCGCTGACGCGTTCCTGACCTTGCAGCTCATTGACCGGGGAATGTCCGAAGTGAACCCTGCGATGCAGGCCTTGCTCGGTTTCGGCACATCGATGTTTGCCGCGGTGAAACTCGCGCTCACCGCTTGCGGCATTTTTACGCTCGTGTTCCTGGCAAAATTCCATTTTCTGAACCGCTTCCGCACCGGTTTGTTCCTGACTGCATTCTTCAGCGTCTACGCTATCCTCGTGTGCTACGAGCTGGTCAGTTTGTTCGATCTGATGTAACCCGCGCCGCGGCTGCACGTCCCCGGAAATCGCATTCCCTAAGCGCGTCGCTTGGGCTAAACTAGCGCCCCCTTTTTGGCCCTGCGGAAATCCACTGGGTCCGCCGTGCGCATGTGCGATATAAGTCACTGTAATAATGAGTAATTCTTTCAAGGACCAATTGGCGTCGACGCCGCTGTTCGGCGGTAGTGCCAGCGCAGTCGAGCAGCTGTACGAGCAGTATCTCGAGAATCCGGAATCGGTACCCCCGAGCTGGCAGGACTATTTCGCGTCGATGGGCGATCCGGATGCGGAAGTGGCGCATTCGGCCATTCGCGAAGAGATGTTCAATGAAGCGCAGCAAGGCCGACGGGCGCGCCGCGCCAGTGTGACCTCTGGCGGCAAACAGCCCACGCCGGGTGCGAAGCAGGCCGCTGTTTCACGACTGATCCAGGTCTACAGCCTGCGCGGTCACCAGATCGCGACGATTGATCCGCTGGGCCTCATGGAAAGACCGATGCCCGGCGTGCTCAAGCTCGACTACCTCGACCTCACCGAGGCCGACATGGACACCGAATTCTTCACCGGTGGCCTGGCAGGCACGGGCGATTCGCGCATGAAACTGCGCGACATCCTGTCGATGCTGAAAGCAATTTACTGCGGCAATATCGGTGCCGAGGTAGCGCACATTTCGCGTGCCCGCGAGCGCCTGTGGCTGCGCAAGCGCTTTGAGCAGGGCCTGGCCAGTGACTACCTCAGCGACGACGAGCGGCGCTGGATTCTCGAACAGCTGACCGTCGCCGAAGGTATCGAACGTTACCTGCACACGCGCTATGTCGGGCAGAAGCGCTTTTCGCTCGAAGGCGGCGAGAGTCTGATTCCATTACTGGATGACATCATTCAGCGCGGCGGCGCCTCCGGCATCCGCGAAATTGTCATCGGTATGGCACATCGCGGGCGCATTAATGTGCTCGTCAATATCCTCGGGAAGTCGCCTGAGGAACTGTTCGAGGAATTTGAAGGCAAGTACGATCCCGAGGAGCTCAAAGGCTCCGGCGACGTCAAGTATCACAAGGGCTTCTCGGCGGACATGCAGACGCCCGGCGGCAACGTGCACATTGCACTGGCGTTCAATCCATCGCACCTCGAGATCGTAAATCCCGTCGTCGAGGGCTCTGTGCGCGCGCGCCAGCAGCGCCGCGGTGATACCGAACGACAGGAGGTATTGCCAGTTCTGATCCACGGTGATGCGGCATTTTCCGGGCAGGGCGTGGTTACTGAGACGTTCCAGATGTCGCAGACCAACGGTTTTCGCACGGGCGGCACGGTCCACATCGTCATCAATAACCAGATCGGTTTTACAACCAGTCGTCCGGCCGATGCGCGCTCGACGGACTACTGCAGTGATGTGGCGAAGATGATCGAAGCGCCGGTCTTTCACGTTAATGGCGATGATCCGGAGGCCGTTCTGTACGTTACGCGCCTCGCGCTCAGCTATAGGCAGAAGTTCAAGAAAGACGTCGTTATCGACCTCGTATGCTATCGACGGCACGGCCACAATGAGGCTGATGAACCGGCGGCAACGCAGCCGATCATGTACAGCAAGATTCGCAAGCACAAAACGACGCGCGAGCTTTACGCCGAGCGCCTGGTTGATCGCGCGGTGGTCACTGCCGCCGACGTGACGCGGCTGCAGGACGAGTACCGCGATCGTCTCGATCGCGGCGAGCCGGTGCCGCAGTCGTCGCTGGGGTTGATCGGTGACGAGTACACGGTTGACTGGGAGCCTTACCTGAACGTCGAGTGGGACGTCGAGACCGATACGACCATCAGTCCGAAACACGTCGCGGAACTCGGCAAAGCGATCACCACGATTCCGCCGGACGTGCGCCCGCATGGCAGGGTGCAGCGGATATTAGAAGATCGCATCCGCATGGCGAAGGGCGAGACCGAGATGGATTGGGGCTTTGCGGAGACCATGGCGTACGCATCGCTCCTCGCGGATGGTCACACCGTGCGCCTGGTTGGTCAGGACAGCGGCCGCGGAACGTTTTTTCATCGGCACGCGGTCATACACAATCAGCTGAACAACCGGGAGTTCATCCCGCTGCAAACGCTCACCAATCGCAGCGACGGGTTTCGGGTGATCGATTCGCTCCTGTCAGAGGAGGCCGTGCTCGGCTTCGAGTACGGCTACGCCAGTACGTCGCCCGATACACTCGTTATTTGGGAAGGGCAATTCGGCGATTTCGCCAACGGTGCGCAGGTCGTCATCGACCAGTTCATTAGTTCCGGCGAAGCGAAGTGGGGCCGCTTGTGCGGCCTTACGATGTTCCTGCCGCATGGTTACGAAGGGCAGGGACCCGAGCATTCGTCCGCGCGTCTCGAGCGTTTCCTGCAGCTCTGCGCCGAGCACAATATCCAGGTCTGTGTACCGTCAACGCCGGCGCAGATGTTCCATATGCTGCGCCGCCAGCAATTGCGGCCGTTCCGCAAGCCGCTGATCGTGATGACGCCGAAGAGCCTGCTGCGTCACAAGATGTCAGTGTCGAAACTGGAGTTGCTCTCGGACGGCGAGTTCGAACTCGTCATTCCCGAAATCGAGGGAATTAAGCCGAAGCAGACGCGGCGCGTGGTTTTCTGCAGTGGCAAAGTCTATTTCGACCTGCTGGAGGCGCGCGAAGCCCACGGCATCAATGACATTGCGATTGTTCGTATTGAACAGCTGTATCCGTTCCCGATTGAGCAGTACGCGGGGCTGCTCGAACAGTATCGGCATGTTGAGGAAATCGTCTGGTGCCAGGAGGAGCCGCTCAATCAGGGCGCGTGGTACCAGATAAAACATCGCCTGCAGGAACCGCTTTCGCCGCAGCAGGAACTTTACTATGCCGGGCGCGCGGGCGCGGCCGCACCAGCTTCGGGTATTTTCAAGATTCACTTGCAACAACAACAGGCGTTGGTTGAAGCTGCTCTCGATATCGAGAGCAAAGCCAGCAAAGTCACCAAGCCGCAAAAAACCAAACGGAAAACGAAATGACCATTGAGATCAAAGTACCACCGTTACCAGAGTCAGTGACTGATGCGACCCTGGTTGGCTGGCACAAGAAGACCGGCGAAACGGTGACTCGTGACGAGAACCTCGTCGACCTTGAAACCGATAAGGTGGTTCTCGAGGTACCGGCTCCCGCATCCGGGACGATAACCCGTATCGTTGCGCAGGACGGTGCGACCGTCACGGCCGGTGATGTGTTGGCCATTCTGGAAGAGGGCGAAGTGAGTGCCGCGGCCGCGCCGGAACCTGACAACGCAGAGGCGCCTGCGGAGAAGCCGGCGGCAAAAGCAGCAACCGGCCCGGTGAAAACGAGCCCCGCCGTTCGTCGCCTGCTCGAGGAGCATGACCTGGACGCGACCCTGGTGACCGGCAGCGGCAAGGACGGCCGCATTACCAAGAGTGACGTAATGTCGTTTCTCAAAGAGGATGACAGCAGTGACGTTACGCCCGGAGAGTCCGGGGCGCCGGACGCTGCAGAATCCGCAGTGGCGAGTCTCGAGCGCACCGAAAAACGCGTGCCGATGACGCGGCTGCGCGCGCGGATCGCCGAGCGGCTCGTCGAAGCGCAGCAGACAGCCGCGATGCTGACCACGTTCAACGAGGTCGATCTGACCGAGGTGATGGCGCTGCGATCAAGATACCGCGAGTCATTCGAAAAACGGCATGGCGTCCGCCTGGGTTTCATGTCGTTCTTCACCAAAGCGGCCGTCGAGGCGCTGAAGAAGTTCCCCGCCGTCAACGCATCAGTTGAAGGCACCGACATTATCTATCACAACTATTACGACATAGGGATTGCCGTTTCCAGCGACCGCGGCCTGATGGTCCCGGTTATCCGCGACGTTGATCAAATGACTTTCGCCGAGTTTGAGTCCGAGCTGAATGCGATGGCCCAAAAAGCCCAGGACGGGTCGATCAGCATGGATGATCTCACGGGTGGCACGTTCACGATTACCAACGGTGGTATTTTCGGTTCGATGATGTCGACACCGATTCTGAATCAGCCGCAGAGTGCGATTCTCGGCATGCACGCGATCCAGAAAAGACCAATGGTGATTGGCGAGGAGATCGTGGCGCGGCCGATGATGTACCTCGCGATGACTTACGATCATCGCATCATCGATGGCAAGGAAGCGGTACAGTTCCTGGTGACGATCAAAGAACAACTGGAGGATCCGAGCCGCCTGCTGTTGCAGGTCTGATCGGGCCAACAACGAACAGGAAATGACGAACCCATGAGCAGAAGTTTTGATGTTGTCGTTATCGGGGCCGGTCCTGCGGGCTATATCGCCGCTATTCGTGCGGCGCAACATGGCATGTCGGTGGCGTGTATCGATGAATGGAAGAACCGCGACGGCAAATACGCGTTTGGCGGAACCTGCCTGAATGCCGGCTGTATCCCGTCGAAAGCGTTACTGGAATCTTCAGAGCTTTACCATCGGGCGCAGCACGAATTCAAGAAGCACGGCATCAGCACCGGCGACGTCAAGATGGACATCGCCACGATGCAGAAGCGCCGTGCCAGTATTGTCAGGCAGCTGACGGGCGGCATTGGCGGCCTCTTCAAGGCAGCGAAGGTCGAGGGCCTGGTAGGACACGGCAAACTGCTCGCCGGCAAACAGGTTGAATTTACGCCGATTGACGGCGCAACCGAGATTCTCAGTGCCAAGAATGTCGTGCTGGCGTCCGGATCAGCGCCGATTGAGCTGGGCATTGCACCGTTCGACGGCGAGCACATTATCGACTCGTGGGACGCGCTGGAGCTCGAGGCAGTCCCGCAGCGGCTCGGCGTTGTCGGCGCCGGTGTGATTGGTCTTGAGCTCGGGAGCGTATGGGCAAGACTCGGGGCGAAGGTCACCGTCCTCGAAGCGATGGATGATTTCCTGTTCATGGCCGATCGTGACGTTGCCAAGGTCGCGGCCAAGGAATTCAAAGCGCAGGGTCTTGATATTCGCCTCGGCGCCAAAGTGGCGAAAGCCGAAGTTAAGGGCAAAACGGTGAGCGTGACCTATGCCGACAAGGACGGCGATCAGTCCATCGAGTTCGATCAGCTGATTGTTGCCGTTGGTCGGCGCCCGGTTACGCATGGACTCTTCGCGGAGGACGCCGGTATCCAGCTTGACGAGCGCGGCTTTGTCGTCGTCGATGAGGAATGTCGTACGCGCGTCAAGGGTGTGTACGCTGTCGGCGATTGCGTTCGCGGCCCGATGCTCGCGCATAAAGGCTCCGAAGAGGGTGTCATGGTGGCCGACCTGATGGCGGGTGAAGTTGCTGAAATGAACTACGATGTCATCCCGTCGGTGTTGTATACGAGCCCGGAAATTGCGTGGGCCGGCAAGACCGAAGCCGAAGTGAAAGCCAGCGGTCGTGCCTACAAGACGGGTTCATTTCCGTTCATGGCCAGTGGTCGCGCCAAGGCAATGGAGCAGACAGCCGGCATGGTCAAGATCATTTCGTCGCAAGACGATGATGAAATACTCGGTGTGCACATTGTTGGACCCATGGCCGGCGAGCTGATCTCAGAGGCGGTGCTGGCGCTGGAATTCTCGGCCAGCACGGAAGATCTGCAGCGCACCATACATGCGCACCCGAGCCTGGCGGAGGCTGTTCACGAGGCTGCGCTCGCCGTCGACAACCGGGCACTGAATTTCCCTAATCGCTAGTTCTTCTCCCAGAAGTCGGCGTTCTTGATACCGAGTTCGGATGGGTTGAACGTATAGGTCGTGACACCGTCCTTGCGCTGCCGCTCGTAGTCTCTCAAAGCCTTGATCGCCGGCGAGCCCATCAGGAACAAAATCAGGATGCCGATTATATTGAGCCACGCCATGATGCCGACGCCGATGTCGCCGAGTGCCCACGCGAGATCAGCGGAACGCACGGTGCCGTAAAAAACCGATCCCATCAAAGCCAGTTTCAGTACGGTCAATTCTCCCGGAAACCGAATAGTGCGGCGAATATAGGCAACGTTGGTTTCAGCGATGTAGTAATAGGCAAGCAGCGTCGTAAAGGCGAAAAAGAACAGCGCAATGGCAACGAACGTCTTGCCCATGCCACCCATAACGCTCTCGAGAGCCAGCTGCGTGAACGCCGGGCTGTTCGCCTGCACGCTGCTGTCCAGCAACCCGCCGCTGACCACGACCTCGACTCCCGTTACATAGTACTGCTGGGTGATCAGGATCATGAACGCGGTTGCCGAACAAACGAACAGCGTGTCGATATAAACAGAAAAAGCCTGCACGAGACCCTGCTGCGCCGGGTGCTGCACTTCGGATGCGGCGGCGGCATGCGGGCCGGTGCCCTGGCCGGCCTCATTCGAATAAACGCCGCGCTTCACGCCCCAGCCAATGGCTGCGCCAACGCCCGCCATGGGCGTGAACGCGTCGGTAACAATGAGTGATAAAATGGCCGGCAGGTCGCTAATGTGCAGTCCGATGATGCCCAGCGCCATCGCTATGTAGCCCAGCGCCATGAAGGGCACGACGATCTGGGTAAAATGAGCGATGCGCTTCACGCCACCGAAAATGATAAAGCCAAGCACCGCGACGACAATGCCGGCGGTGATCATCTTGGTAGAGCTTATATCGTCGCCCAGGAAATTGATGACGGTCTCACCGCCGAAGGCAAGCTCGGCCGCGTTGCCAATGCTGTTGGACTGCACGCCCGGCAGCAGCAGGCCGGTGGCAAAAATGGTTGTAATGGCGAAAATCCATGCGTACCACTTTTGGCCCATCGCTTTCTCGATGTAATAAGCGGGGCCACCGCGATACTGTCCCTCGTCTTCTTCTTTGTAAATCTGACCCAGCGCCGATTCGATGTAAGCGGTCGATGCGCCGAGAAAGGCGACGACCCACATCCAGAAGACCGCGCCCGGACCGCCGAAGCCGATTGCCGCGGCGACGCCGGCAATGTTCCCGGTGCCGACGCGACCGGACAGTGACACCGCCAGTGCCTGGAATGATGAAATGCCGCGCTCGGATTCCTTGCTGGAGAACAGCAGACGGATCATTTCTTTGAACAGGCGCACTTGCACAAAGCGCGTGAGGATGGAAAAGAACAGGCCCGCGCCGAGGCACAGGTAGATCAGCGCGTTGCTCCAGATAAATCCGTTAATCGTATCTACGATCTGCTGCATGCCGTTGTCCCCGTTATTTTTTTCGTCGCGGCGAGTTCGATACTAACTGAATTCGCGATATAGTGAAGCTTCCGGACAAGGGGAGCTGTGTGATGACCTGGTGGAGTTGGATGATTTTGGGCGCCGTATTACTCGGTGCCGAGCTGTTTGCAATCGACGCGCAGTTTTACCTGGTTTTCCTCGGGGTATCGGCTTTTCTCGTCGGCCTCGCGTCCATGTTTGGCCTGGTAATGCCGGAATGGGTGCAATGGATGGCGTTCGCGGCGTTATCGCTGATTTCCTTTTTTACCTTTCGCAAGAGTCTGTACGAAAAGATTCGTGGCGGCATGGTGGGATTCAACGAGACGCTGGCGGGCAACACGGTCAGTGTCGGTGAAGCGCTGGCGCCGGGCGCAGAGACGCGGCTGGATTACCGTGGAACGAAGTGGACCGCACGTAACGTGGGCGAAGCGCCGATTGCAGCGGGCGGACGAGCGCTCGTGGTCGAGGTCGACGGTTTGACGCTGCGTATCAAAGCTGAGTAACGAAAAGAACTTAAAAAGAACCAAAGGAACATGCCATGGATTCCCTGATTGTCTCATTAGCAGTCGTATTTGTCGTCGTTGTCATCCTGCTGAAGACGGCCGTTGTCGTCCCGCAACAAAACGCCTTCGTAGTCGAGCGCCTCGGCAAATACAGTAAGACCCTCAACGCCGGGTTTCATATTCTGATTCCGTTCCTGGAGCGCATTGCCTACAAGCACACGCTCAAGGAGCAGGCAGTCGACATCGCCGAACAGATTTGCATCACCAATGACAATGTCCAGGTGGGCGTGGACGGTGTGCTGTACATGCAGGTACTGGATCCGGGGCGCGCGTCTTACGGTATCGGTGACTACATGTTCGCGATCTCGCAGCTGGCGCAGACAACGCTGCGTAGCGAAATCGGCAAGATCGATCTCGATCGTACGTTCGAGGAGCGCGGGACCATCAACCAGAACGTTGTTGCCGAACTCGACAAGGCCAGTGATCCCTGGGGCGTCAAAGTCCTGCGCTACGAGATCAAGAACATCAATCCGCCGCGTGACGTACTAAGCGCGATGGAAAAGCAGATGCGCGCCGAGCGCGAAAAGCGCGCCGTCATCCTGACATCCGAGGGCGAACGCGATGCCAAGATCAACCAGGCCGAGGGTGAGAAGCAGCGTGTCATCAAGGAATCGGAAGCCGTAAAAATGCAGCAGATCAACGAAGCCCAGGGTGAGGCAGAGGCTATCCTGGCCGTCGCTACGGCAACTGCTGAAGGCTTGCGACAGGTTGCGCAGGCCATGACCTCTGACGGTGGTGCCGAAGCGATGCAGTTGCGGATCGCCGAGCAGTACATCGGCGAGTTCGGGAAGCTGGCGAAAACGGGTAACACCTACGTAGTACCGGCCAACCTTGGTGATCTGACGTCGATGATGGCGCTGGCAACGGATGTGGCAAAACGCAAGATGGCTGAATAGCCGAGGTCTTGCCGGGTCAGTTCTTGCGCCTGACCGACACGACGTTTGACACCTGTTCGAGGCGTGCAATTGCCGTACTGAGTGTCGGCAGGTCTTTGATCTCGATGCCGATGTCCATAATGACCTGCATGGATTGCTTGTCGGTGCGGCTCTTCAATCGCAGCACGTTCGCGCCATCATCGGCCAGTACTGCCGTGACGTCACGGATCAGCCCGTTGCGATCAAATGCGTGCAGCGTCAGGTCGACCGGGTAGGTGCCGGTACTCTGCTGGCCCCACTTGACCTCGATGATGCGCTCGGGATGCCGTTGGTTGAGGCTCAGGAAATTGCCGCAGTCCTGGCGGTGTATGCTGACGCCACGTCCCTGCGTGATGTAGCCAACGATTGCCTCGGGTGGCACCGGCCGGCAGCAGCGCGCGTAATTGCACAGCAGGTCGCCGACACCGCTGACGGCAACCGAGTCCGGCGTATTGTCTTTTTTCTGGTGTTGCCGACGGGGCAGCCGATCCGGCAGTTGCGGTTCGCGCAGGTGCTGCAGAGCCGTCGCAATCGATGCCGAGGTCAGGTCCCCGGCACCGAGTGCCACGCATAACGCTTCCGTATCTTTGACCTTGAGCTGTTTGGCGATTGTGTCGGTCGGCTGGTCTTTGACATTGAGCCGCGACAGCTCGCGGTCGAGAATATCGCGCCCCTGGCGCTGGTGCTGATCGCGATCCTGGTGGCGGAACCAGTTGCGCACCTTGGCGCGGGCTTTTGCTCCGGCCAGGTAGCCCAGTTTAGGGCTAAGCCAGTCACGGCTGGGGCGTGGCTGGCTGCCCGTAATGATCTCGATTTGATCGCCATTCGCGATCCGGTAGGTGAGCGGTACGATGCGCCCGTTGACCTTGGCGCCCCGGCAGCGATGACCGACCTGCGTGTGCACGTGATAAGCGAAATCGAGCGGAGTGGCGCCCGCGGGCAGCTCGACCACGTCGCCCTTGGGGCTGACGGCATAAACGCGGTCTTCAAAGAAATCGTCACGGATCTGGTCGAGCAAGTCGGCATCGTCATCCGCCGGTTCGAGCAGTTGCCGGAGAAAACGAATCTTCTGTTCAAAGGCGGCCGGCGCAGCGCCACCTTCCTTGTACCGCCAGTGCGCGGCGACACCGAGTTCGGCATGCCGGTGCATTTCATGGGTGCGAATCTGGACCTCGACGGTGCGGCCTTCGGGACCGATTACGGCAGTGTGCAGCGACTGGTAGTTGTTCTCCTTCGGGTTCGCAATGTAATCGTCGAACTCGCCCGGAATGTAGGGCCAGAGATTGTGCACGACGCCAAGGGCGCCGTAGCAGGCGCCGACGTCATCCACCAGGATCCGAACCGCCCGGATATCGTACAGGCCCTCGATGCCCCGGTCCTTGCGCTGCATTTTTCGCCAGATCGAGTAGATGTGTTTCGGTCGGCCGGAGATTGTCGCTGGAATCCTGTGATTGTCGAGCTCCGTTTTGAGGACCCCCTGCATGCTTTCCAGAAAGCCCTCGCGCTCGGTCCGCTTTTCCTTGAGCATGCGGGCGATTTCAAGATAGGTATCGGGCTCGAGGTAACGGAACGCCAGGTCCTCCAGCTCCCACTTCAACTGCCATATGCCCAGCCGGTTCGCCAACGAGGCGTAGATTTCGCGCGTTTCAAGCGCCAACGCCTGTTGCACCTCTGCTGGCGCGTCCTTTGCCTGACGCAAGCGGTACAGCTGCTCGGCAATGCGTACCATCACCAGTCGCACGTCCGAGACGACCGCGAGCAACATCTTGCGCAGGGCCTCGGACTGCTGGACCGCCAGCGCCTCACCGGGTTGCCAGTTTTCTGGCAAGGAGAACTGACCCAGCTGCTCCAGCCCGAGAACAAATCGAGAAATGTCCTCTAATGCTTTGTTTTCTAGCAAGGTTTTACTGCAGAAAGTATCGCGATAAAGGGGGTATAAATGCACGGCGGCGAGGAGCTCGCGCGGCAACCCGAGTGGCTCGACAATCGCGGCGATCTGCCGGCCTTCCTCGACTGCCCTGGCCAGACCCTCCTGTGGCGGCAATTCGTCAATGAATGCCTGCACCTTGGCGACAGGGCCATTCGTTGCATCGACGCTGTTGTGATTTTCGGGGTTGATTGCGCTCATCAGTGCGGTTGCCGAGGTGTGCCTGCCGTGGAAATACCCGCTATCATACCCGCAGTTTCGGCACCCGAGGGTTGCCGTTAACGACACTTATAGCGGATAAAGCAGGGCAGTATGGCAGGACACAGTAAATGGGCAAACATTCAGCATCGCAAGGGTGCCCAGGACAAAAAGCGCGGCAAACTTTTCACTAAACTCATTCGGGAGATCACCGTTGCGGCAAAAATGGGTGGCGGCGACCTCGATGCGAATCCGCGGCTGCGGCTCGCGATCGACAAAGCCAAAGCCCAGAGCATGCCGAAGGACAATATCGATCGTGCCATCAAGCGGGGTTCGGGCGATACGGATGGCGACGATTTCAATGAGATCCGCTACGAGGGCTATGGCCCCGGGGGTACCGCCGTTATGGTGGATTGCCTGACCGACAACCGCAATCGCACGGTTGCCGATGTGCGCCATGCGTTTGCTAAGTTTGGTGGCAATCTCGGCGCTGACGGATCCGTAAATTACCTGTTCAATGAGGTCGGTCAGCTGCTGTACGACGCGGTCAGCGATGAAGATGCGGTGATGGAGGCGGCGATTGAAGCGGGTGCCGAAGATGTTATCGTCGATAACGACGGCTCCATCGAGGTTTTGACGGAGCCCGACGAATTCGAGCACGTGCGCGATAAGATGCTGGCAGCCGGACTGGAGCCGGAGAGCGCTGAAATCACAATGCGTGCTTCGACAAACGCGGAGCTGGGCGTTAAAGAGGCTGGCTCGATGATCAAGATGCTCGAGATGCTCGAGGATCTCGATGACGTGCAGGACGTATACAGTAACGCTGACATCAGTGACGATGTGCTGGCGAAGATCTGAGACAGCTATTGACCGACACGCAACGCATATTGGGCATCGACCCCGGTTCGAGACTGACCGGTTTTGGCGTGCTCGATTTTACGGGTGACACGCCTGTGTACGTGGCGAGTGGCACGGTGAAGAGCCTGGACGGCGCATTTGCCGATCGATTGCGGCAGATCTTCGAATCGATCGGTGACATCGTCGCTGACTACCAGCCGGACGCCGTCGTGATCGAGAGCGTTTTCATGCACAAGAATCCCGGCAGTGCTCTCAAGCTCGGCCATGCGCGCTCGGCCGCGTTGTGCGCGACCTTCGCGCACAACGTCGAGGTGTTCGAGTACGCGCCGCGCGCCATCAAACAGGCCGTTGTGGGCAGCGGGGCAGCCAGCAAGGAGCAGGTGCAGCACATGGTGGTCTCGATACTGAATCTCGCGGGGACGCCGGCGCCAGACGCCGCCGATGCCCTGGCCGCCGCGCTTTGCCATGGCAACCAGCGGCGCCTGAACGCGCAGCTGGGCAGCGGCAACGCGATTGCAGGCGCACGATGATCGGGTCACTGCGAGGTCGTCTGACCTCGAAGCACGCACCGCTGATCGTGGTTGAGTGCGCGGGCGTCGGCTACGAAGTGGAAACACCGATGTCCACCTTCCTGGATCTGCCGCCGGTCGGAAAGGAGCTGTTTCTGCATACGCACCTGCTGGTGCGCGAAGATGCCCAGATCCTGTACGGTTTTGCGAGTGATGACGAACGCTCACTGTTTCGCATGTTGCTGAAGGTCAACCGGGTTGGCGCCAAGCTGGCGTTGGGCGTACTTTCGGCCATGTCGACGGATGACTTCAGGCGCTGTGTGGAGTACGAGGATGCGACGGCCCTGGCAAGAATTCCCGGGGTTGGCAAGAAGACGGCGGAACGCCTGATTATCGAGATGCGTGATCGTATCGACCGTGTCGGCACGCCGCCGGCGGGCCAGGCCAGCAGGACGGCGGTAGCCAGCGCGCGCAGCGAGGCTTTCGATGCACTGGTTGCGTTGGGCTACAAGGCAGGTGAGGTCAACAAGTTGATCGGCAAACTGGACACTGAGGGCAAATCGTCTGAAGACATCATTCGGCAAGCGCTCAGGCAGGCAGCAACCTGATGGTCGGCATAGAACACGATCGCTTAACCAGTGCGGAGACGGGTCCCGACGATCGCGCTTTTGATCGGGCTATTCGACCACGCAAGCTGGCGGAATACGTCGGTCAGCCCGACGTTAAAAAGCAGATGGGCATTTTTATCGAAGCCGCCCGGCGGCGCGGTGAAGCGCTGGACCATGTGCTTATATTCGGCCCGCCCGGGCTTGGCAAGACCACGCTGGCACACATCATCGCCAACGAGATGGGCGTGAATCTGCGCCAGACCTCCGGGCCGGTGCTGGAACGGCCGGGCGACCTCGCCGCTATCCTGACTAATCTCGAGCCGAACGACGTTTTGTTCGTCGACGAAATTCATCGGCTCAGTCCGGTGGTCGAAGAAGTGCTGTACCCGGCGCTGGAAGATTTTCAGCTCGATATCATGATCGGTGAGGGACCGGCGGCGCGCTCGATCAAGCTCGACCTGCAGCCGTTCACCCTGGTGGGCGCCACGACGCGCGCCGGCCTGCTGACGTCGCCGCTGCGTGACCGTTTCGGCATCGTGCAGAGACTCGAGTTTTATACGCACCAGGATCTTGAGACGATCGCAAGACGCTCGGCCGGAATTCTCAATTTGCCAATAGAGGATGCCGGTGCCGTGGCCATCGCGACGCGCTCGCGCGGTACCCCGCGCATTGCCAACCGCCTGTTGCGGCGGGTCCGTGATTTTGCCGAGGTGGAGGGCGATGGCATCGTCACCGGTAAAGTCGCCGAGGGCGCGATGGATGTTTTGCAGGTGGACCCACACGGTTTTGATGCGATGGACCGACGCGTACTGCAGACGATTATCGAGAAGTTTGACGGCGGGCCCGTGGGCATTGAGAGCCTGTCTGCGGCCATCGGTGAAGAACGCGGCACGATCGAGGACGTCGTCGAGCCATACCTGATCCAGCAGGGCTTCATGATGCGCACCGCGCGTGGCCGCGTCGCAACGAAAAACGCCTACCTGCATTTTGGTTTGACGCCGCCCGGTGCTGCCGGCAACCAGGAGCTGCCGTTTGACCGTGCCTGAGCAGCCGCCATTCCACTGGCCGGTCCGCGTCTACTATGAAGACACTGATGCGCAGGGCGTGGTCTATTACGCGAACTACTTCCGTTTTTTCGAGCGTGCGCGGACCGAATGGCTGCGCTCGCTCGGCGTTGACATGGCGGCGCTGATGGCGGAGGAACGCCGCATCTTCGTGGTCGCGGAAGTGCAGGTAAAATTCCTGGCGCCCGCAAGACTGAACGATCAGCTGATCGTGTCGGCGCGACTGACGAACCTCTCGCGCGTGTCATTTGATATCGAACAGAACATCTACCGTGACACCATTGATGGCGAACATCTCATTGGCGGCACGGTCAGAGCGGCGTATCTGGACGCCGATACAATGCGTCCGCAACGAATACCATCGACCTTATTTGGGGAAAACCAGTCATGACCGCAGATCTTTCCATCATTGGCTTGTTGATAAACGCCAGTTTGCCTGTCCAGATCGTAATGCTGCTGCTCGTGGTGGCATCGCTGGCGTCATGGAGCATCATTTTCACGAAGCGGCGCCTGATCCGGCGCACGACGGACGCGTCGGACGATTTCGAGGCATCCTTCTGGTCGGGCGGCGATCTCAATACCCTGTACCGGAGTGCGACGCGCGCGGATGGTGGCAGCATTGGCATGTCGAGCATTTTCGAATCCGGATTCCGTGAATTTAATCGTTCGATTCAGTCCGGTGACGGCGGCACGCAAAAGCCGGTCGAGGACAGCCGCCGCGCGATGCGGGTGGCCCAGATGCGCGAGGTCGATCGTCTCGAGCAAGGGCTGGCCACGCTTGCGACCATTGGTTCGACCAGTCCCTACGTGGGCCTGTTCGGTACGGTATGGGGCATCATGGTTGCCTTCATGCAGATCGGCAGCCAGCAGACGGCAACCCTTGCAGTCGTTGCACCGCCGATCGCCGAGGCGCTGATCGCGACGGCGATGGGCCTGTTTGCCGCCATTCCGGCCGTCATTGCTTACAACCGCTACGCCGACAAGGTCGTGCGGCTGGAGTATCGCTACGACGGTTTCTCGGAAGAATTCTCCAGCATCCTCGAAAGACAGGCCCGCGCCAAGAAGGGGGCCTGACATGGCCACGATGCTGAAGAAGCGCAAACTGATGAGCGAGATCAACGTTGTTCCGTACATCGACGTGATGCTTGTGCTGCTGGTCATATTCATGGTGACAGCGCCACTACTGACACAGGGTATCGAAGTCGATCTGCCAAAGGCGAACGCGGAGCCGATCGAGTCGGTTCCTGACCACGATCCGCTGGTCATCAGCGTCGACGCCGCCGGCAATCTCTTTGTGAACGCGGGCGACGACGAGGACAAACCCTCATCGGGTGAGAAGATCGTCAGGATCGTTTCCATCGTGCTCGACAAGAAACCGGCTACGCCCGTGTACGTCAAAGCCGATCGTGCCGTGCCTTACGGTAACGTCGTAGGTGCCATGGTCTTATTGCAACAGGCTGGCGCCAACAATATCGGTTTCGTTACGGATCCGCTGGATACCTATCCCGTCCCGGAGTAATCGGCCGCGTGATTCGCGACACCAAAAATATTATTCCGATCAGTATGGCGGTGCTACTGCACGCCGTGCTTTTGACGTCGATGATCGTCGCATTTGACTACGCGCGCCCGCAGCCTTTTACACCACTGGCGGTCCAGGCGACGCTCGTCACCGAGATTCCCGAGACGCGTGCGCCTGTAATCGAGCCGGAACCCGAGCCGGTTGTCGTGGAGCCTGAACCGGAGCCGGAGCCGGAACCCGAGCCGGAGCCGGAGATCGATAACAGCGAAGTCCTGCGGCTGCAGGCCGAAGAGGAAAAACGCGTGCAGGACGCGCTGGTCGAGAAAGAAAGGCTGGAGAAAATGCGTTTGCAGGAAGAGGCGGACAAACGCCGCAAGGCTAAAGAAGAGGTCGAGCGCAAGCGCCTGGAAGAGGAAGAAAAGGAACGCCGACGCGCGGAGGCGGAACGCCAGCGCAAAGAAAACGAACGTCGCCAGCGCGAGGAGAACGAGCGCCTGCGCCGCGAGCTGGAAGATGTCGCGCGGGCTGACGAGATTGCGGCCGAGGAAAACCGGCTGGCGGCAGTGGACGCCGGGGCTCTGGCCATTTACGTCGCGAGGATTCGGCAGAAGATTGAGCGCAACTGGTCGGCTCCTGCAAGCGCCGGTGCGGAGCTCAAGTGCTCGGTGCGGGTGCGGCAGGTGCCAGGCGGCGAGGTGGTCGGCGTTACCATCCTCAATTGCAACGGCGATGACGCCGTGAAGCGTTCGGTGGAGGCCGCAATTTACAAATCTTCGCCGTTACCGGAACCTTCGGACCCGAACCTGTTCGACAGGAACATCTTGCTAAATTTGAGTATTCGCCAATAATGCGGGCCAGCAACAGAATTGATGGGGCGAACGTGCTAAAAAAATTGAACATCCTGGCCGTGGTAGCGGCGTTTCTTGTGGCGCCGGCACAGGCCGAACTGGTTATCGATGTGCAGGGCGTTGCCCAGCCGACACCCGTTGCCGTGGTGCCGTTTGGCTGGGAAGGGCAAGGTCCTGGCATGCCGCTCGATGTGGCCGCGGTCATAACGGCCGATCTCAAGCGGAGCGGCCGATTTGCGCCGCTTGCTGGCGATGACATGCTGCAAAAGCCCACGACCGCCGCCGCCCTGGACTTCGACGACTGGGGTTTTGTGGGCGTCGAGGCAGTGGTGATTGGTAGCGTCACGCAGACCGGCGAGAACGCCTACGATTTGCAGTTTCAGCTGTTCGACGTTTTCGGGCGTCGGCAACTGGTGGGTTATCGCATGCCCGCGAGCCGCGGCACCATGCGCGTCGCAGCGCATCGGGCGGCGGACATGATTTACGAGAAGCTCACCGGCATCAAGGGCGTTTTTGGCACCCGGGTCGCGTATGTCACGGCGCAGCAGCAGGGGCAGCAACGGCTGTATTCGCTCATCGTCTCAGACCAGGATGGCGAGAACGAGTACACGATCATGGAGAGCAACGATCCCATCATGTCGCCCGCCTGGTCGCCGGATAGCCGCCAGCTTGCGTACGTCTCATTCGAGGGCAACCGCGCATCAATATTCGTACAGACGCTGCGCACGGGCAATCGCTACAAGGTTTCCAGCAAACCGGGTATCAACGGCGCACCGTCATTCTCGCCGAATGGTCGGGAACTGGTGGTGACCCTTGGCGGCGTGGACGGCAATCTCGACATTCACGTCGTGGACATTACGACGCGGCAGTCCCGCCAGGTAACTTCGCACCGGGCGATCGACACGGAGGGTACCTGGTCGCCGGATGGTCGCTATATTTACTTCACCTCGGACCGCAGCGGCGGCCCGCAGATCTATCGGGTACCGGCCGCCGGCGGTACGGCGGAGCGCGTAACGTTCGAGGGCAGCTATAATGCGCGGCCGCGCCTGTCGGCCGATGGCAAACGCCTGGCCATGGTGCATAACGACGGCGGCAACTTCCGGATTGCGATCATGGACCTTGCGAAGAAGGACCTGGCGATTCTCTCTACAGGCCGTCAGGACGAAAGCCCCAGCTTTGCCCCCAACAGCGATATCCTGATCTACGCGACCCGCGAGGGCCGCAACGGCGTTCTGGAGACCGTGTCAGCGGATGGCCAGATCCGGCAACGAATGGCCTCGGGGCAGGGCGACGTGCGCGAGCCCGTCTGGTCGCCATTCACACGATTCTGAATGTAATGTTTGGCATTAATATTAATCGATTAGTTATTGATAATTATGCTTTTTAATTCTTCACTGAAGTTTCAATCAAGGATCCACTCATGGCCTACATAAAATTATTAACGGTTGCCCTGGTTGCCGCACTGCTGGCGGGTTGCCCTGCCAGTCCGCCTATGCCGGATCCCGAGCCGACCGACACCACCTACGGTAGCGACGCTGCCAGCACCGATGCCATGGGCGGTGACACGCTCGGCGGCGGGGAGTACCTCGACGACCCGTCGGCGGGCGAGTTGGGGGCAGTTATTTACTTCGACTACGACTCGTCAGAGGTTCGTGCGGCCGACCAGGACCTGGTTGCGAGGCATGCCATGAATCTCGGCAACGACGGCATGGCACGGGTGCGGCTCGAAGGCCACGCGGATGAGCGCGGCTCTCGCGAGTACAACATCGGGCTCGGCGAGCGACGCGCGCAGGCCGTGCGCCAACTGTTGCTGATCCAGGGCGTGTCGGCGTCACAGATCGCCACGGTGAGCTTTGGCGAAGAGCGGCCGGCTGCCTTTGGCAGTAGTGAGATGGATTACTCGCAGAATCGCCGGGTCGAGTTCAAGTACACCCGCTAGTTGGCTGTAATGCAGATGAAAACCACCAAACTGCTGTGTGTGCTGACGCCGTTACTGGTATTGAGCGGCTGTGCGTTATTGCAGCCGACTGACGATCCGGTATTGAGCAAGATGGACGAGCTCGAGCGTCGTACACAGGTGCTCGAACAAGCGGTGCGCAATCAAAGCCTGGTGAATACGACGCAGCAGGTCGCCGCCGTCGAGCGGCAGAGCGATGAACTGCGTGGCCGCGTCGAAACGCTGGAAAACAGCGCGGGTTCCACGGCGACGCGGCAGCGGCAGCTGTACGCCGATCTGGATGCACGCATACAGGCACTGGAAAGCGCTGCGCAGCGTCCCGCCAGCGCGGTGCCCGCTGGCGCCCTGTCGCAAGGACAGTTGCCGATTGCAGGCGGCTCGGATCGCGACAATTACCAGGCGGCGTTCGAGTTGCTCAAAGCGCAGCGCTACGATGCGGCGACGACAGCCTTCCAGCAGTTCCTGGTGGCGTTCCCCGAGAGCGAGCTCGCCGATAACGCACAGTACTGGCTCGCGGAATCGTACTACGTCACACAGAAATTCGGCGAGGCCCTGGCGGCGTTCGAGGTTGTCACCAACGACTATCCGCGCTCCCGGAAGCTGCCGGATGCGCTGCTGAAAATAGGCTACTGCAACTACGAGCTTAAGAACTGGGGCGCGGCACGCACCGCGCTGTCGGCGGTGCGGGCGGACTTTCCCGAGTCAACGGCCGCGAGGCTTGCCCTGCAGCGGCTCGAGCGCATGAAAGAAGAGGGCGTTTGACGCGGGCGGTGCCGGCACTTCGTCCGCGCTTGTCATTTGAATTGTATCCGGTATCATGCCGCCGGCATTCACGCGGCAATTCTGTCAGCGCAGATTCAATGGGGGCGTTAGCTCAGAGGTAGAGCATTCGGCTTTTAACCGACTGGTCGTAGGTTCGATCCCTACACGCCCCACCACCCTTCAATAACTTCTCAGCTAGATCAAAGAGACCAAAGGGGACAGACCCCTTTTACTTTTAACCGGCTGATCTCCCGCTTATCTTCGCCATCCCACTGATTTCAAACGAAACAGGCGACGGCGTGTAAAAGTACCGCTATCATCCACCGTTTTGTGCACGGGGAACTCGTGGCCAGTGGTTAAGCATCAGTGGAAAATTCATAAGTTCGGTGGCAGCAGCCTGGCTGACGCCGCCTGCTTTCGACGTGTCGGCGACCTGTTGCTGGGGTATGCCGATGTCAGCATTGGTGTTGTGGTCTCGGCGATGGGCGGTATGACCGATGCGCTCATCCATCTTGCGGTGCTTGCTGAGCGCGACGACCGGAGTTACTTCGACGAATTAAACGCAATTGGCGAGCGCTACTCGACGACGGCGAATGAGCTTCTGCGTGGTGCACGGCGGGTCGAAGTGCTGGACGCCTGGGGCAGCGACGCTGACGATATTCGTGACGTTTTGCAGGCTGTTTCACTGGTCAGGTCAGCACCCCAGCGCAGCCGCGATGTGATTGCCGGCTATGGAGAAATCTGGTCCACGCGCCTGCTCGCCGCTTACCTCGCGGACCTGGACGAAAAACGCGGTGGTACCTGGATCGACGCGCGCAAGATCATTACCGTGCGCGACACGGAACTCGGGCCGTCGGTCCTGTGGGAACGGTCTGGCAAGAACTTCGCAGAACATGTCGTCGATGGGTTCACCGGCATTGCGGTAATCACGGGCTTTATCGCGAGCGATGAGGAAGGCCTGCAAACCACGCTGGGTCGTAACGGCAGTGATTTTTCAGCGTCGATATTTGCGGCACTCAGTGGTGCCAGCGAGCTGACGATCTGGAGCGATGTTGACGGTGTCATGAGTGCCGATCCGCGCCAGGTTCCGGAAGCGCAGGTCATCGACCGGCTCTCGTACAGTGAGGCCATGGAACTGGCTTATTTCGGTGCAACGGTCATCCACCCGAAAACGCTGGGTCCGGCAATAGCAAACGCTATTCCCGTGGTAATTCGCAACAGCCATAACCTGGAACACCCGGGCAGCCGTATCGAAGCAGGGGTCGCCGCGGTCGACGGCATCAAGGGCATTACCGCCATCGGTGGCATGGCGCTGGTCAACCTCGAAGGCTCAGGCATGATCGGTGTGCCGGGTACGGCCGATCGGCTCTTCCGCGCACTGAAGGATGCGGGCGTTTCCGTCACGCTGATTTCGCAGGCAAGTTCGGAACACTCGATTTGTATTGCCGTGCCGCAAGCGGTGTCGGAACGGGCCAGGCAGGTAATTACTGCTGCGTTTGCCGACGAACTCGAGAGCGGCCAGATTCAAAGCGTCGATGTGACTGACGCGCAGAGCATCGTCGCTGTTGTCGGTGACGGTATGGCCGGTACTCCCGGT
This sequence comes from Woeseiaceae bacterium, assembly GCA_049667545.1. GTDB lineage: Bacteria > Pseudomonadota > Gammaproteobacteria > Steroidobacterales > Woeseiaceae > UBA1847. The sequence continues at coordinate 2,829 of JBATID010000057.1, read as the reverse complement.
GTTGCGGCCCGGTTCTTTGGCACCTTGGGCCGGGCGGGCATCAACATCCGGGCGATTGCGCAGGGTTCTTCAGAGCGCAATATTTCCGCCGTTGTTGATTCCGATGAATCGACCAAGGCACTGCGTGCGGCACACTCGGGCTTCTACCTGTCGGCGAAAACGCTCTCGATCGGGCTCATTGGGCCGGGCACGGTCGGCGCGGCGCTGTTGCGGCAGATTGAGAAACAGTCTAAACGGCTGCACGACGAGTTCAACGTGGACTTGCGCATTCGCGCGATCGCGCGTTCGCAATCCATGCTGCTCGGCGGACGCCGCATCAAGCTGGCAACGTGGCAGGACGAGTTTGCCGACCAGTCCGTCGACTGTGACCTTGAGGCTTTGGAACGTCACATAAACCCCGATCATTTGCCGCACGCCGTTATCATTGACTGCACCGCGAGCCCGCATATCGCCGGCCTGTATTCGGGCTGGCTGGAGCGCGGCGTCCACGTTATTACGCCGAACAAGAAAGCGTTTAGTGGCACGTTCGAAGCTTACGCCGCGCTGCGCGACAGTGCACGGCATGGCAGCAGCCACTGCATGTACGAGACGACCGTCGGTGCGGCGCTACCCATTATTTCGACACTGCAGGACCTCATTGCGACCGGCGATGAGATTCGCTCGATCCAGGGTATTCTCTCGGGCACGCTCGCGTACCTGTTTAACGTTTACGACGGCAGCGTGCCGTTCTCTGAAATTGTTCGCGCAGCACGCGACAACGGTTTTACCGAACCCGATCCGCGCGATGATTTGTCTGGCATGGACGTGGCTCGCAAGCTCACGATTTTGGCGCGTGAGATGCACCAGTCCATCGAGATCGGTGATTTTCCCGTGCAAAGCCTTGTGCCGAAGCCGCTGCGTGAAGTCAGTGTCGCTGAGTTTCTAGAGCGGCTACCGGAATTTGATGACGACATCGACCTCCTGTATCGCAAGGCAGCCGACGACCATAAACACCTGCGCTACGTGGCACGACTCGGCGCCGACGGCAGCGCGGCGGTGGGCCTGGAGGCGGTCGACGACGCGCACCCATTCAGTAACATCAACCTGACTGATAACATTGTGCAGTTCGAGACGGACCGCTATGCGGATAATCCACTGGTGGTGCAGGGGCCGGGTGCCGGACCAGAGGTCACTGCCGGCGGCGTGTTCGGTGATTTGCTAAAGCTGGCGCAGTACCTGAGCCAGGGAGAGTAACGTGAGCAGCTACATTACCGCGTTTGCACCGGCATCAATCGGCAATGTCGGTGTGGGTTTCGATACGCTCGGTCTCGCATTGAGCGGGGTTGGCGACCGGGTCCATGCCCGCAAGACAGATGCGCTGGGCGTCAGCCTGACCGAGGTCCGTGGACTCGACGGCGAGATTCATCCATACCTGTCAACGGACTCGAGCCAGAATACCGCCTCGATCGCGGTGAAGGCGCTTCTTGACGACCTTGGCAGCGCTGTTGGAATTGAGCTCAAGGTACACAAGGGCGTGCCCCTGCAGTCAGGCATGGGTAGCTCTGCTGCCTCTGCCGTTGCCGGTGTGGTCGCGGCCAATGCATTGCTCGAGTCACCGTTGGTTACCGAGGCCCTGCTGCCGTACGCGCTCGAGGGTGAGAAATTTGCCAGCGGCGGCCTGCATGCGGACAACGTGGCGCCGAGCCTGCTCGGCGGTCTGATTCTCTGTCCCCAGGTGTTGCTGCCCGAGGTGGTCCGCGTGCCGACGCCAAAAGGCGTTGCTGCTGTCGTCCTGCATCCTGATTTGCAGATCAATACGGCGGAGGCCAGACGCGCGCTGTCGAAAGGCATCACAATGCAAAAGTGGGTCGAGCAGCAGGGACTGCTTGCCGGTTTTATCGCCGCCTGTCATGCCGGTGATATCGAGCTGATTGGCAAGACGCTGCGCGATGTCGTTATCGAACCACAGCGATCCGCGGCCGTGCCGTGCTTCGCGCAGGTTAGAGAGGCGGCCATGCGCTCAGGTGCACTGGGTTGCAGTCTCTCCGGCAGCGGGCCGAGCATGTTTGCCCTGTGTCGCGAAAACGCGGCGCACAATGTTGCGATGGCGATGGAGCAGGCCTGCCGGGGCCAGGGTATCGGTTGCCAGTCCTGGGTGAGTCCGATGAACGCACACGGCGCGCAACTCGAGAATTAGCGATGCGATACCTCAGTACTCGGGGTGGCGGTCCGGTCGGTCTTGATGACGCCCTCCGTAAAGGCATTGCGGATGACGGTGGCCTGTTCCTGCCGGAGCAGTTGCCGACCTTCACTGCGGCCGATTTCTCGACGGCGCACACGATACCGGTGGTGGCGGGCGTCCTGCTGCGGCCGTTCTTCGAAGGCTCGGCACTCGCCGCGGACATCGATGCAATTCTCGCCGAGACCTTCAGTTTTCCGATTCCGGCCATCCCGCTGCCGGCGCCAGGCAGGCCGGTTGCGCTGCTGGAGCTTTACCACGGTCCTACTGCCGCTTTTAAAGATGTGGGCGCCCGATTTCTCGCGGCGTGCCTGAGCCGTCTCGAAGGCGATCCGTCCGCACCGCTGACCATCCTGGTAGCGACCTCGGGCGATACCGGGGGTGCTGTGGCGGCCGCGTTTGACCAACGTCCCGGCATGCGAGTCGTCGTCCTCTTTCCGGATGGCCGGGTCTCCGCCCGCCAGGCACACCAGCTATCGTGCTGGAGCGATAACGTGTTGTCGCTGAAAGTGCAGGGCGCTTTTGACGATTGCCAGGCGATGGTGAAAGCGGCCATGGCCGACTCCGTCCGTTTTGCCGCGCAGCGTTTCAGTTCGGCGAACAGCATCAAC
>JBATID010000056.1:0-8259 GCA_049667545.1 Woeseiaceae bacterium | reverse complement strand
AACGATGGCAAGCGTGTCGTTAAAGACAAGGATATCGGACCGCTGGTCTCTACCGACATGACGCGCTGCATTCATTGCACACGTTGTGTGCGTTTCGGCGAGGAGATTACGGGCAAACCGCAGCTGGGAACGATCGAGCGCGGCGAGAACGTAAAGATCAGTACTTACGTCGAGCAGAGCGTTGACCATGAGCTGTCGGGCAACATTATCGATCTGTGTCCCGTCGGCGCACTCAACAACAAACCGTATCGCTACAGCGCGCGCTCCTGGGAAATGACGGCGCATGCAACAGTGTCGCCACACGACTGCGTCGGTTCGAATCTGACCGCGCACGTGCTTCGTGGCACTGTCAAACGTATCGTTCCACGCGTTAACGATGCCATTAACGAGACGTGGATTTCTGACCGCGATCGCTTTAGTTACGAAGCCATATACAGCGGCGACCGTTTGCAGCGACCGCGCATCAAGGAAAGTGGCGAATGGCGCGACATCGACTGGGAAGACGCACTGGCAGCGGCAGCGCAACGACTGAGCGATGCTGACGCCGGTAAGGTCGGACTGCTCGCCTCATCAGGAATAACCGTTGAAGAAGGTCATATGCTGGTGCAACTGGCCGACCACCTGGACACGGCTAACATTGATCACCGGCTGAGTCGCAGGGATATTTCGGATCAGGATAACGATCCCATGTACCCGTCACTGGGTTGTTCTATCGCCGACATTGAAAAGCAGGATGCGGTGCTGATCGTCGGCTCCAACTTGCGCGCCGAGGCACCAATCATCGCGCACCGCGTACGCAAGGCGGCCGTTAATGGCGCGCAGATCAGCTTCGTCAATACTGTCGAGCATGAATACTATTTTAATGTAGCGAATTCGCTCTCCGGTGCAGGGCTGGCCGAAATGCTGGCCGGTGTGCTGGTTGCGGCTGCTGCTGACACGCATATTCCCGCGCATCTCGCCGATATCTGCGCGGGCGTAACAGCGAGCGACACGCAGAGGCGGATAGCGTCATCATTGCGGGACGGCGACAAGGCGCTGGTGCTGTTCGGCAACATTGCCGCCACTTATCCTGCGTTTACCGCCGTGCGCGCACTGGCGGCGGGCATCGCTGATCTCACCGGCGCCAGGCTCGGTGCTATATCCGACGGGCCAAATTCTGCGGGTGCCCACCTGGCCGGGGTACTCCCGCATCGTGCACAGGGCGGCGAGAATCGCGAAGTCGCTGGTCTGGATGTGGCAGCGACACTGGCGACACCAATGGACGCAATCGTGCTCGTTAACATCGAGCCAGACGTTGATATACGTGTCAGCCCTGATCCCGTCGGCGAACTTGCCAGGCAGAAATTCGTTGTTGCGCTGACGCCGTTCGTGTCGGACGCGCTGCTCGATTGTGCGGACCTGCTGTTGCCGACCGGCACGTTTGCCGAGACGTCGGGCACCTACGTGAACATCGAGGGGACCTGGCAGAGTTTCGGCGGCGTCGCCAACCCGGTCGGTGAAGCCCGCCCCACCTGGAAGATCCTGCGCGTGCTTGGCAACCTGCTGGAGGCGCCGGGTTTCGATTACGTGACCAGCGAGGACGTGCGCGATGAGTTTGTGGCGCAGCTCGGTGATGTCCAGACGAGTAACCAATACGATGGCACGTCCCAAATTGCCGTACCAAATGGGAGTGATGCAGCGACCCACCTGATTGACGTGCCGCTGTACTCGGTGGATGCGCTCGTCCGTCGTGCCACGGCCTTGCAGTTGACCGACGAGGCCAAACGCAGCGCAAATAATGGTGACCCAAGATGAGCGGCGCCATTGCCTGGTTCAACGAATTTGCCCTTGGCATCTGGGGCTGGTTTCCACCGCTCGCCCAGTACCTGCTGGCGACGCTCGGCAAGATTGGCATCGTGACGCTCGGCGTCATCCTGATCGTGGCTTACTCAACCTACTTCGAACGTAAAGTCATCGGGCGCATGCAGGCGCGCGTGGGTCCCAATCGCGTGGGTCCGCTCGGTTTACTGCAGCCATTCGCTGATGTGTTCAAGCTGCTGTTCAAGGAAGTCATTGTTCCGTCCCAGTCCAGCCGCTACCTGTTTATTATCGCGCCGCTTTTATCGTTAACGCCGGCGCTGGCGACCTGGGCCGTGATTCCGCTGAACGACTGGTACGTCATTGCCGACATCAACGCAGGATTGCTGTATGTCCTGGCGCTGACTTCGGTGGGCGTCTACGGCGTCATCCTGGCGGGTTGGGCCACTAACTCAAAGTACGCACTGCTGGGTGCCATGCGGTCAGCCGCTCAGATCGTCGCCTACGAGATCGCCATGGGGTTTGCGCTGGTAGGCGTCCTGATGGCGGGCGGCAGCCTGAATCTCGGTGACATCGTCGCAGCGCAGTCGGGTGGCGTTAGTCAGTGGTTCCTGTTGCCGCTGTTTCCACTGTTTGTTGTCTACTGGATTGCCGGTGTCGCGGAAACCAATCGCGCACCGTTCGATGTGGCCGAGGGTGAGTCCGAGATTGTTGCCGGCTTTCATGTTGAATACTCAGGCGTCGCGTTTGCGCTGTTCTTCCTCGCCGAATACGCCAACATGGTGCTGATTTCCACACTGACGGCGATCTTCTTCCTGGGCGGCTGGGCATCGCCGTTCGAGGGATGGACGTTCCTCAATGATCTTGGCTGGCTGTCCTGGCTGACCGCCGGCGGCCTGCACTGGCTGTTCCTGAAGATGTGCTTTTTCATGTACACGTTCTTCTGGTTGCGCGCGACGTTTCCGCGGTACCGCTACGACCAGATCATGCGGCTGGGCTGGAAGGTATTCATACCGGTCACCATCGTGTGGATCGGCGTTGAAGGTGTTATGGCGTGGTACCAGGTCGGTCCGTGGTCGGGCATGAGCGCTTGAGGCGAACGAAACGATGAGTCGAGCAATCAGTTACATCAAGACCTTTGCGCTCTGGGAGCTGTTGCGCGGGCTGTCCGTGACGTTGCGTAATTTCTTCCGCAGGAGCGTGACGCTCGAATATCCGGACGAGAAGACGCCGCAGTCGCAGCGGTTTCGCGGCTTGCACGCGCTGCGCCGCTATCCGAACGGTGAGGAACGCTGTATTGCCTGCAAGCTCTGTGAGGCCGTTTGCCCGGCGCTGGCGATCACCATCGAGTCGGACGTTGGCGATGACGGTACGCGCCGTACGTCACGCTACGACATTGACCTGTTCAAATGCATTTACTGCGGTTTTTGCGAGGAGGCCTGCCCGGTGGACGCGATCGTCGAGACGAGAATCCACGAGTACCACATGGAGTCGCCCGGCGAGAACATTATGACCAAAGATAAGCTGCTGGCCATTGGCGATAAGTATGACGCCATGATTTCGGCCGACAAGGCAGCGGACGCAAAGTACCGGTAGGCGAGCGATGTTGATTCAGTCAGTTTTGTTTTACGTTTTCGCGGGTGTGATGTTCGCCGCTGCCCTCGGCGTGGTGTTTTCGCGCAATCCCGTGCATTCGGTCATGCTGCTGGTCCTGACCTTCTTCAATGCGGCCATTCTCTGGTTGATGGCCGAAGCAGAGTTCCTGGCCATCGTGCTGGTGCTCGTGTACGTCGGCGCTGTGATGGTTCTGTTCCTGTTCGTTGTAATGATGCTGGACGTCGATGTCGAAGCGGCGAAGCGCGGCGTGTCACGTTACGCGCCGTTGGGCGTAGGCGTCGCGCTGGTGATGGTCGTGGAGTTGATCCAGGTCATCTGGTTGCGCGGTCGAGTTGTTGAAACAGCCGGTGGATTCATGCCGACGCCAGAGGGCTACAGCAACACCAAGGCGCTGGGTGCAGTGCTGTACACCGAGCACGTCTATGCCTTTGAGATCGCCGCTGTCATCCTGCTCCTGGCGATCGTCGCGGCTATCACGCTGACCATGCGCAAGCGGCCGGGGCTAAAAGTCCAGAATATTGCGGCCCAGGTTGCCGTCCGTGCCAAAGACCGGGTGCGGATCGTGAAGATGGATGCGGAGAAGAAGCAATGATCGGTCTCCAGCATTACCTCGTGGTCTCTGCGATGCTGTTCGTTCTGAGTATTGCCGGCATCGTACTGAACCGCCGCAATTTGATATTACTGCTCATGTGCATTGAGTTGATGCTGCTCGCCGTCAACTTCAATTTCATTGCCTTCTCCCGGTATCTCGGTGACGACACCGGGCAGGTCTTTGTGTTCTTCATACTCACCGTGGCGGCTGCAGAGGCGGCCATCGGTCTGGCCATTCTCGTCGTGTTGTTCCGCAATCGCCGGTCCATTGCCGTGCAAGAACTGAACACGCTGAAGGGCTGATATGTACGGTTACTACCTCGTTATCGTCCTCGCACCGTTGCTCGCCGCGATCATTGCAGGCCTTGCCGGCAAGCAGATTGGCCGCGCGGGCTCGCACTGGGTGACGATCGCCGGCGTTGGTACCGCATGTCTGCTGTCGTTGCTGGTGCTGCGCAACATGTTCTGGGGCGGTGCCGAGCCGGAAAACATCAGCGTCTACACCTGGGCGGTCACTGATGGGCTGCGCATGGAGGTTGGTTTCCTCGTTGATCGGCTGACGGCATTGATGATGTGCGTTGTGACCTTTGTGTCGCTGATGGTGCACATCTATACGATTGGGTACATGCACGATGACCCGGGGTACCAGCGCTTCTTCAGTTACATCTCGCTGTTTACGTTCGCGATGCTGATGCTGGTCATGTCCAACAACTTTCTGCAGCTGTTCTTTGGCTGGGAGGCGGTCGGCCTGGTGTCTTACCTCCTGATTGGCTTCTGGTTCAAACGCGAATCAGCGATCTTTGCCAACCTCAAGGCTTTCCTCGTGAATCGCGTGGGCGACTTCGGGTTTATTCTTGGCATCGCAGGTGTAGTGACGTTCACCGGCTCGCTGGACTATGCCGAAGTATTCGCCAGTGCCGATGCAGTCGCCGCACAGAACATCGAAGTCATTGCCGGGACGCCGTGGAATGCGATGACGTTGATCTGCATCTTGCTGTTCATCGGTGCGATGGGTAAATCGGCGCAGGCGCCACTGCATGTCTGGCTGCCGGATTCCATGGAGGGTCCGACACCGATTTCCGCATTGATCCATGCGGCGACGATGGTCACCGCGGGTATCTTCATGGTGGCACGCATGTCGCCGCTGTTTGAGTTATCGACGACTGCGCTGGCCGTGGTTATCGTCATTGGCTCCATCACCGCTTTTTTTATGGGCCTCCTTGGTATCGTGCAAAACGACATCAAGCGGGTGATCGCGTACTCGACGTTGTCGCAACTGGGCTACATGACGGTAGCACTCGGGGCTTCGGCTTACAGTGCCGCGATCTTTCACCTGATGACGCACGCCTTTTTCAAAGCGCTGCTGTTCCTGGCGGCCGGCTCAGTCATTATCGCAATGCACCACGAGCAGGATATTCGCAAGATGGGCGGCGTTCGGAAGTACATGCCGATCACTTACTGGACCGCGCTGGTCGGCTCGCTTGCATTGATAGGGTTCCCTGGGTCATCGGGCTTTTTCTCAAAAGACCTGCTGATCGAGGCCGTGCGTGAGTCGCACTGGCACGGCCAGGGCGCCGTCTACTGGATTTCCTACCTCAGCGTATTGCTCGGCGTTTTCGTGACCGCGCTGTATTCGTTCCGCATGTTCTTCCTCGTGTTCCACGGTGAGGAACGGATGGATGCAGCAACACGGTCGCATCTTCACGAGACACCCGCGGTTGTTACCGTACCCCTGGTGTTATTGGCGATACCCTCGGCCGTGATTGGCTGGTTTACCGTCGGCCCGGTGCTGTTCGGTGGCTACTTCGGCGACGCTATTCAGGTGAGCTCCGCGCACGACGTTTTGAAACACATGGGTGACGCGTGGCATGGCAGTTTCGCACTGCTGACGCACTCGGTGCTGACCCCCGTTTTCTGGCTGGCTGCAGCGGGCGTATTCACGGCGTGGTTCCTGTACCTAAAGCGCCCGGACCTGCCGGCAACGATTCGGCGGAAGCTGTCGGGGCTCTACACCTTGCTCGATCGCAAATACTATTTCGATGACTTGTACATCAAAGGATTCGCTGCGGGTGGGCGTTCATTCGGCAAGTTCCTGTGGCAGAAGGGCGATGAGTTCATCATAGACGGCCTGCTGGTCAACGGCACGGCGCGATCTGTCGGGCGCATGGCGGGCGCTATGCGCAAGATCCAGACCGGTTACCTTTACACCTATGCCTTCGCGATGATTATCGGACTTACGATGCTGCTCGCCTGGCTGATCTGGTTGAGGTAGCGGCGATATGTTGAGCTATCTCCTGAGTATTCTGATCTGGCTGCCGATCTTCGGTGGTGTCGCGCTGCTGCTCATGGGCGACGGTGGTGATGTTCGCTCAGGACAGTCGTACCTGATGCGCCTCACAGCACTGGTCGTCTCAGTGCTGACATTCTGTTTCAGCCTGTTGCTGTATGCGGCTTTCGATAATTCGGAAACTGGCATGCAGTTCGTGGAACGGGTGCCATGGATCGAGTCTCTCAATGTTTACTATTACCTCGGCATTGATGGCATCTCCGCGCCGCTCATTTTGCTGACAACCTTCATAACGCCGCTGGTTGTGATCGCGGGCTGGGACACCATCACGAACAGGCCGGCGCAGTATTTTGCAGCTTTCCTGGTTCTCGAGGGCCTGATGGTCGGCGTTTTCTCAGCACTCGACGGCATGCTGTTCTATGTGTTTTGGGAAGCGATGCTGATTCCGATGTTCCTGATTATCGGCGTCTGGGGCGGGGCGCGTCGCGTGTATGCGACGCTGAAGTTCTTCCTGTACACATTCCTCGGCTCCGTGCTGATGCTGGTTGCGTTTATCTACCTGTATCTGCAGACGGGCGGTTGGGACCTGTTTGAATTCATGAACGTGCCGCTGGCGTTAGGCGTGCAGAAGGTCATCTTCATCGCGTTCCTGCTCGCGTTTGCCGTGAAGGTGCCGATGTGGCCCGTACACACCTGGCTACCTGATGCGCATGTCGAGGCCCCGACCGGCGGCTCCGTCATCCTGGCAGCGATCATGTTGAAGATGGGTGGCTATGGTTTCGTGCGCCTGTCGCTGCCGATCGTGCCCGATGGCAGTGCCTATTTCTCAGGCCTGATGATCGCTTTATCGCTGATCGCCGTTGTCTATATTGGTTTTGTTGCGCTGATGCAGAAAGACATGAAGAAGCTCATCGCTTATTCATCGATCGCGCACATGGGGTTTGCGACGCTTGGCATGTTCCTGCTGTGGTGGATTGCTGCAGAAACCGGCGCCGGACTAGGTATTACCGGGGCCATGGTGCAGATGATTTCGCACGGCCTGATATCAGGCGCGATGTTCCTTTGCGTCGGCGTACTGTACGACCGCATGCATAGCCGGCAGATTGCTGACTACGGCGGCGTCGCAAACACCATGCCGGTGTTCGCTGCGTTCATGGTGCTGTTTGCGATGGCGAATGCCGGGCTTCCAGGTACGTCCGGCTTCGTTGGTGAGTTCATGGTCATCATCGCCAGTTTCAAGGCCAATTTCTGGTTTGCTTTCCTGGCAGCGACGACGCTCATACTCGGTGCAGCGTATACGTTGTGGATGATCAAGCGTGTCGTGTACGGCGAAGTGGCGAATGAGAATGTCGCCAAGCTTAAGGATCTTAATTCGCGCGAGTTCCTGGTGCTGGCGATTCTGGCGATCAGTGTATTGTTCGTCGGCCTCTGGCCGGCGCCGCTGGTCGATATGATGAACGTGACCGTTGAACAACTGATATTACAGGTCGGGCAGTCGAAGCTCTGACAGGTCTCACTATGAATTATATGGACTACATTGCTGCCGCCCCCGAAATGACCTTGCTAGGTCTGATCTGCGTCGTGCTGATCGCGGACTTGTTCGTGGACGATGATAATCGTGTCCGGACGTTCTGGTTGAGCATCGTGTCGTTAGCCGTAACTGCCGCCGTGATATTCGCCACGGCACCGGGTACGAGCGTTGTCATCTTCGACGGCAGCTACGTGAGCGATCCGTTGTCGCAGGTACTGAAGCTGGGCGCGGTGTTATTTGTTGCGATTTCGCAATTTTATGCCCGGGACTACTTGCGCGCGAACGACCTGCACAAGGGCGAATTCTACCTGCTCGGGCTGTTCGGCTTGTTGGGCATGATGATCATGATCTCGGCGAACAGTTTGCTGACCATGTACCTCGGTCTGGAGACGTTGGCCCTGTCAATGTATGCGCTGGTGGCGATCGATCGCAACAA
>JBATID010000055.1:0-5102 GCA_049667545.1 Woeseiaceae bacterium | reverse complement strand
GTTACGAGGCGCGCGAACGCAGCGGCTACGCCGGGAAAGCGTTCGTGGCACGCGGCGTCGGCCGCGCACCGCTCGAAAATCTGCTCGACGGCGCGCTGGCTTTCGGTCGCGATCTCCGGCCCGAGTGAAATCTGCGGCGGCACGACGCCGTCGAGCACGATCGTGCGCGTTACGCCCGGGTATTGCCTGGCGAAATGTTGCGCGACACGCGTGCCGTAGGAGATGCCGTAGAGGTTAAGCGCGGAGTAGCCGAGCGCGACCCGCACCGCCTCGAGGTCAGTGACCGCGACGCTGGTCGTGAAAAAACGCGGGTCGTGCGGCAGCGCTGCGAGGCAATCCTCCGTGGCCTGCCGCGTGATGTCTGCCGAAAAGCTGCCGGCAATCAGCTCGTCATCGATGTCGCAGTCCAGGGGGGACGATTCGCCGGTGCCGCGCTGGTCAACCAGCAGGATGTCGCGATTGCGGCGCAGCGGCTCGAAGGCATGCTGGTAAGACGCATAAAATTGCACGGTACTCTGGCCCGGCCCACCGGCAATCGGGACCACGACATCGCTTGCGGGGCTCAGGTTCAGTGCCGGCACCACGGCCACGTGCAGCGTGATATCAGGCGAGTCCGGAGCGGCGGGGTTTTCGGGGCGCAGCATGCTGCCACAGCGCGCCTTGATGCTCGGGTACGAGGGGCCTGCCGTGATGCGACAGGGCTCGAGTTTCAGCGTTTGGGCATGCCCCGGTGACGCGGCCAACAGGCCGGCCGACGTCATGACGCAGAGGACGACAACAGCACGCAACATTCTAAGAAACCGCAAGCGAATCAGCGCGCTATCTTGGACAATGCACCGCAGATAGTAAAGCGCTGCGGCTGCCGGGCGCTGGCAACGGCCGGGGTCTGCGACTAGAATCGCGCCCCAGTCCGATTTATCGCCACCGGGTTTAAGAATCCCATGTCCGAGCAGTTTGATGTCATCGTCGTTGGCGGCGGTCACGCCGGTACGGAAGCCTCACTGGCTGCCGCGCGCTCGGGCGCCCGCACACTGCTGATTACCCAGAGCATCGCGACGCTCGGGCAGATGAGCTGCAACCCGGCCATCGGGGGCATCGGCAAGGGGCACCTGACACGCGAGATCGATGCGCTGGGCGGCGCGATGGCACGGGCCATCGACCGGGCCGGCATCCAGTTTCGGACGCTGAACAGCAGCAAGGGGCCGGCAGTGCGCGCGACCCGCGCGCAGGCAGATCGCAAGCTATATCGGCAGGCCATCCGCGGCCTGCTCGAGGGCCAGCCAAACCTGTCCATCATCGAGCAGTCGGTTGACGATCTCATTGTCAGTGGTGAGCGTGTCACCGGGGTCGTGACGGACCGTGAGCAGCGCTACCGGGCGAAAACCGTCGTGCTGACGGTTGGCACGTTTCTCGGCGGCCGCATTCTCATCGGCCGCACCGAAACCGCTGGCGGCCGGGTCGGCGATGCGCCGTCGAATGCGCTGGCGGCCCGCCTTCGCGAGATGCCGTTTCGCGTCGCACGGCTGAAGACCGGCACGCCGCCGCGCATTGACGGCAAGACACTGGATTACGCGGCGATGACGGAGCAGCCCGGGGACCTGCCCATGCCGGTCTTCTCGTTCATGGGCAGGCGTAGCGATCATCCGCGGCAGGTGTCGTGTCACATTACGCACACGACAGCGGCGACCCACGACATTATTCGCGGCGCGCTCGACCAGTCACCGATGTACACCGGCATGATTGAAGGGGTCGGACCGCGTTACTGTCCGTCGATCGAGGACAAGGTGGTGCGGTTCGCCGACAAAGCGTCGCACCAGGTTTTCGTCGAGCCCGAGGGACTCGGCACAGACCTGGTCTATCCCAACGGGATCTCGACGAGCCTGCCCCTCGAGACGCAGCTTGAATTCGTGCGCTCGATTACCGGCTTTGAGAAAGCGCACATCACGCAGCCCGGCTACGCCATCGAGTACGATTATTTTGACCCGCGCGAGCTGCGGCCAACGCTTGAAACGCGGCATTTGCGGGGCCTGTTCTTTGCCGGACAAATCAACGGCACAACCGGTTACGAAGAGGCCGGCGCGCAGGGCCTGCTGGCCGGCATCAACGCGGCACGGCAGTCGCGCGATCTTGCTGCGTGGGTCCCCGCGAGGCACGAAGCGTACCTCGGCGTGCTCGTTGACGACCTGATTACGCGCGGCGTCAGTGAACCGTATCGCATGTTCACGAGCCGGGCCGAATACCGGCTGATGCTCAGAGAAGACAATGCGGACCTGCGGCTGACGCCGTTTGGCCGCGAGCTCGGACTCGTCGATGACGAGCGCTGGGCGCGGTTCAATGCCAAACAAGCGGTGGTTGCGCGCGAACAGCGTCGCCTGGCGAGTATTACGCTCGCCGCAGGTCCTCTCGACGGAGACGACGGGCGGCCGACGGACACGACGCTGCAGCGCGAATGTACGGCGGCGGACCTGTTGCGGCGTCCCGAGTTCAACTACAGCGCGGTCACCGGGCTTGCAGCGGTTGGCGCGATGCCCGCCGACAAGCTCGATAGTGACGAGCAGCGCGAGCAGGTGGCACTGCAGCTCGAAGTGCAGGCGAAGTACGCCGGTTACATCGAGCGCCAGCAGCGGGAAATAGCGAAGCACGCAAAACAGGAGACGCTGCGCCTGCCTGAAGACCTCGACTACGCGTTGGTCGACGGGCTGTCTAACGAGGCGCGGCAGCGACTGCTTGCAGCACGCCCGGTTACGGTCGGGCAGGCGTCCCGGCTGGAGGGCATGACGCCGTCCGCCGTGTCCCTGCTGTTAATTCACCTGAAGAAGCGCGCGCTCAGAAAGAGCGCCTGACAGCCTGCAGGCGCTACCGGAACATGCCCAGCGGTATCGGCATCGGCGCCCCGTTCAGAGTGAGCAGCCCTTTGGCGTACTCGGCCTGCATCTCGTAAACGTCACCGTTTAACTTCAGGAGGCCCATGCCGACGGCGCCGCCGATCTGCGGATTCACCTGCATCGCCATCTCGAGCAATTCTTGCGGAATCGAGATGTCCGCCGAGGCCTCGGTGGCGAGCAGCAGCGACGTCCACTCAAACGTTGCGGCATCGTCCTGTTTGACCTTTACATCGAGCTTCGTCTTGATGGTACCCATCGGCATGGTCACATCGAGCCGATCCAGGCGCAGCTCAACACCGGCAGCAAAGAGCCGCTTCAGGTCATCGCCCACGAGCGCCATCATCTGCTGGGGGTCGGGGTTCGGGCCCTGCGCCTCGAGTGCGGCCTGAATCGTGCCAACCGCCGCGGCATCGGCGCCCGCAAAACTGACATCGGCGACCACGCTGACTTCGCCGAACTGCGGGATGTCCTCGGAATCCATGTTGAGCTGCGTGCGCCCGCTGAGCAGGCCGTTCTTCAGCTCGGTTTTGGCGTCGAGCTTCATTTGCTTGATGCCGCCGGCCGATACACCGTTCCTGGTGGTCGCCAGGCTGCCGAGCTCGACGTGCATGTGGCCGGTCGAGAAACCGTACTTTGTCGGCACCTGGCTGCCGGTGAAGTCGAGGCCGCTGAGCTCGACGAAATTTTGCCCGTCCTGGATGCTCAGCTTGCCGATGCGGCCGGCAGCGGTAACGTTGCCATTGCGGGGGTTGGTCGTAATGTCGATATCTGATTCGTCCCAGGTAACCGTTCCGCCACCCTCTTCGATCGAGCCCGCCGGCAGGATGTAATTCGATTGCAGCTCACCGCCAATAGCAACCTTGCTGTAAACGCTGCCCGGCAGGTCGATGCGCTTGCCGTCGGGGAGCTCGATACTCAGCGTGGATACCGCGCTGCCCAGCCCCGGCGCCAGTGAGCCCTTGTCGCGCGCCATCGAGCTGACCGGGATCAGGCCATGGTCCAGACGCGTATCGATAATCAGCACCGGCAATTCACCCAGGTCGTCCGAGCCGGCCATGGAGCCGAGCATGAGCTTCAGGTTGTCGTCCTTGACCTCGACGCGGTGCTGACCGTGCGACGAAAACCAGCCGCGCTCGAAATTCTCGGACCTGACGGTCAGGCCGCCGCTTTCCTGTGCCGCCCAGTTCAGGTTGTCATCGACGCTTTTCTCGGCCATCCGGCCGATGAGTCCGGGTGAGATCAGCACGATCAGGGCAAGGGCAACCAGCAGTACGATAATGCCTTTCTTCACGAGTAATTCCTGTTTGGCCGTGAGTAATGCGGAGATGCTAGCATGTGCACATTGCAGAACAGAACGTTAGCGCTAGAAATCCACGCCGAGTGTCACTACCATAGCGCCCTCGGAAAAGCCCGGGCGTTGGTCCGGGCTAAGGAAACCGCCTGAAAATCACATGAAATCAAACTCAAAAATGGTAGCGGGTGCCGTGGCTCTGTTGATGACTGCGGTGTTGATGCTGCAGCCCGCGAGCGCCGCTGGTGACGCCCAGGCCGGTGAAAAGCTGGCCTACACGTGCCTTGGGTGCCACGGCATCAAGGGCTATCGCAATGCCTACCCGTCGTTCCGGGTGCCGAAACTCGGCGGGCAGACACAGGAATACCTGGCCATCGCGCTCAGGAATTACCGTGACGGCAATCGCCCGCACCCGACCATGCAGGCGCAGGCGCACAGCCTGGGCGATCAGGGTATCGAGGACGTTGCGGCCTACTTTGCCGGCATCGGCAATGACACGGTCATGGCTGGCGGCACGAAAGATGCCGGCTTCGACAAGGCCCAGACCTGCGTTGCCTGCCACGGCGCCAACGGCATCAGCATTACGCCGGTCTGGCCGACGCTCGCCGGGCAACACGAGGACTATCTCAGGCATGCACTGCAGCAATACCGTAATGGCGAGCGTGTGAACGCTGTCATGCAGGCGCAGGCAGCGATGATTGCCGAAGAAGACGTGGCTGTGCTGGCGCGTTACTACTCGCGCCTCGACGGCCTCGAGACAACGCGCGCGAAGTAGCCCGGACAGCTCACCGCTTACTGATGCCAGCTAACCGCGCTTATACGACAGCCATCGGCAACGGTATAACCGCGATTGATACCGAATACGTGCGTCCGCTGCAGGACGCCAGCCATCTGATTGTTCACGACGGCCGCGGCGCATTCGTCGA
>JBATID010000054.1:0-4089 GCA_049667545.1 Woeseiaceae bacterium | reverse complement strand
GCGACGCGACCGCGAATGTCGCCGACGTCATTCTCGAGTCGGCAATAACGACAATTCAGGACTGCGAGGACTCTGTTGCAGCCGTCGACGCCGAGGACAAGGTCGGTGTGTATCGCAACTGGCTTGGCCTGATTCAAGGCGATCTCGAGGCGACGTTCGATAAAGGCGGCAAGGCGTTGACGCGGCGGCCGAACAAGGATCGCGTTTACAAGGCCCTGGATGGCGGCGTCCTGGAGCTCTCCGGGCGCAGCCTGTTGCTGGTGCGAAACGTCGGTCACCTGATGACGAGTGACGCCATACTGGATGCGAATGGCGACGAGATTTTCGAGGGCCTGCTCGATGCGGTGATGACAACCGCCTGCGCACTGACTGATCGACGTCGCAAAGGGCTGCAGCCCAATAGCCGGACCGGCAGCATTTACATTGTAAAACCGAAAATGCACGGGCCCGATGAAGCGGCTTTCACGGACCGGCTGTTTGGCGAGGTTGAGCGCCTGTTCGATCTCAAGCCGTATACGATCAAGGTCGGCGTAATGGACGAGGAACGTCGCACGACTGCCAACCTGATGGAGTGCATTCGCGCCGTGTCGCAACGCGTCGTTTTCATTAATACGGGTTTTCTCGATCGCACGGGTGACGAGATACATACGAGCATGCGGGCCGGCTCGGTGCTGCGCAAGGAAGCGATCAAGCTGGAGCCGTGGATCAATGCCTACGAAGACTGGAATGTCGACATTGGCATTCGCTGCGGCCTGCCCGGCAAGGCACAGATCGGCAAGGGTATGTGGCCAAAGCCGGATGAGATGGCACAGATGATGGCAACCAAGCAGGCGCATCCGGAAGCCGGCGCGAACTGCGCGTGGGTGCCATCGCCAACAGCCGCTACGTTACACGCGATGCATTATCACGCCGTTGATGTCCGCGCGCGGCAGAAGAAACTCGCAAAGCGCAAGCTTGCGAGCCTGGATGACATCCTGACGCCGCCGCTGGCGGACTGCAGCGAACTCACCGGCGCCGACATCCAGGCGGAGCTCGACAACAACGCGCAAGGCATACTGGGTTACGTGGTGCGCTGGATCGATCAGGGCGTTGGCTGCTCCAAAGTGCCCGACATCAACGACGTTGGTCTGATGGAGGACCGGGCGACTTTGAGAATCTCGAGTCAGCACATGGCGAACTGGTTGCTGCACGGCATCACGACGCACGAACAGGTGCTCGTAACCTTCAAGCGCATGGCGAAAGTCGTCGACAGGCAGAACGAGGGTGATGCATCATACGAAAGCATGTGTGACAACTTTGACACGAGCATCGCTTTTCAGGCCGCGTGCGCACTGGTTTTCGAAGGCTGCGAGCAGCCCAATGGTTATACGGAACCACTCCTGCACCGTTTCCGCCGCCAGAAAAAAGCGCAGCTTGTGACCTGAAGTCAATTTCGTGCGCGGACGACTCCACGTCCCGATCCTGTTGCTCGCGTTGCTCGCGAGCCCGCTTGTAGCCGACGATGCAATCACCGTTGCGGTAGCGAGCAATTTTGCGACGACAGCTCAAAAACTTGCTGATCATTTCACCCGGCAGTCAAAAGTACCGGTACGGTTGAGCTATGGCTCCACCGGCAAGCTGTATGCGCAAATCGTTAACGGCGCACCGTTCGATGTATTTCTTGCCGCCGACGCCGAGCGACCGAGTTTGCTGGAAGAGTCCGGCCACAGTGTCGCCGGCATGCGCTTTACCTACGCAACCGGTTCGCTGGTCTTATGGTCGGCCGATGCGAGCTTAAGCGGTCGGGACTGTCGTGAGGTACTGCAGAGCGGCGATTTTCGCCATCTCGCGCTGGCCAACCCGACAACGGCGCCGTACGGTAAGGCCGCGCGTGATGTGCTGGTGCACCTTAAGCTCTGGGACACAGGTTATCGGCGCATCGTGTTTGGCGAAAACATCGCGCAGGTCCTGCAGTTCACGGCAACGGGTAACGCGACGCTCGGTCTTATCGCCAGGTCGCAGACGTTACACGCTGCGTTGCCGCCGGCGACCTGTTCGTGGCCTGTGCCTGAGTCGATGCACGCGCCCATTGAGCAGCAGCTCGTATTATTGAGTCGCGCCGCCGACAATGCCGGCGCAAGGGCGTTTATCGAGTTCATACGCTCGCCGGCAGCCGGCGAGATCATCATCGCGCAGGGTTACGGGGCGCCACGCTGATGGATGCACAGATGGACCCACATATTTTGGGGCCGCTATGGCTGTCGGCGCAGCTGGCACTGGTCACCATGGTCCTGCTGATCATCACAGGCGCGCCAATTGCCTGGTGGCTATCGCAAACGACGTCGCGCTGGAAAGCCGTGGCACAAGCTGTCGTTGCGATGCCGATTGTCCTGCCACCCACGGTGCTGGGTTTTTACCTGCTGATACTGCTCGGCCCAAACGGCGCGATTGGCAGCTGGTGGGTCGAACTTACCGGTAACGCATTAACCTTTTCGTTCGCTGGTCTCGTCATAGCCTCTTGCATCTACAGCCTGCCGTTCGCGGTTCAGCCCATGCAGAACGCGTTTGAGTCGCTCCCGCGACAAACGCTCGAGTTCGCCTGGACACAAGGGGCGTCGAAACTGGACGCATTCTTCAGCGTTGCGGTGCCGCTATCGCTGCGCGGTTTCATTGCGGCGGCGGTATTGAGCTTTGCTCACACGCTTGGTGAGTTCGGTGTTGTCCTGATGGTCGGCGGCAACATTCCCGGGGAGACCCGCGTGATCTCGATTGCTATCTACGATGAGGTCGAGATGCTGAACTACGGCGTGGCCCACCAGATGTCAGCACTGCTCATCGCGTTCGCTTTCTTCGTGCTGCTGGCCATGTACCTGGTGAACCGGCATTGGGCAAAGCGGTGAGTGCTGCGCTTACAGTGGTTTCCGACACGCACGTCGTATTGCAGCATGCACTGCACCGTGAGAACTTCACGCTGGACGTCGATGTGCGCATTCCGTCGCAAGGCATCACCGGGTTGTTCGGCGAGTCCGGCTCAGGCAAGACGACACTGTTGCGGTGCATCGCCGGGCTCGAGACGAGCGATGACCGCGAATCGCTGCCGGTGCACAAGCGCGGCATCGGCTACGTATTCCAGGAACCCCAACTCTTTCCGCATCTCGATGTGCGTGACAACATACGCTTTGGTCTGAAGCGCAGCGCGTCACCGCAGCTCGAAGAACAGCAGGTCGTCGCGATGTTGGGGCTGGAAAACCTGTTACAGCGCAGGCCGACACAGTTGTCGGGTGGTGAAGCACAGCGTGTGGCCATTGCGGCCGTGCTGTTGCGATCGCCGCAGCTGATCCTGATGGACGAGCCGCTCGCATCGCTCGATCAACGTCGCAAGGACGAGCTGTTGCCGTACCTGGATCGCTTGCACGATGAGCACTCCGTGCCGATTATCTATGTCAGCCATGACATTGATGAGGTAAGCCGGCTTTGTGACCACCTGTTGCTGATTGATAAGGGCAAAATTGTTGCCAGCGGCGAGCTGCACGAGATGCTCTCGCGGCTGGATGCTCCTATTCTCTATGGACGAAATGCCGGAACGGTTATCCAGGCGATGCCGAAGCGCTACGACGCCGACTATGATCTCACCCGTTTTCGTTTCTCCGGCGGCGAGTTGCTGGTGCCGGGTCACTACGATGCGAACACGCCGAACCTGCGTCTGCGAATCGCGGCCAGCGACGTTAGCCTGTGCGTTACACGGCCGCAACAGACGACCATTCTGAACATTCTGCCAGCGGAGGTGGACGACATTCAGCCAACCGGTCCGTCAACGGACCTGGTGCGCCTTGCGATCGGTGATGATTTTTTGTTGGCGCAGGTGACGCGACTGTCAGTCGCCAGGCTTGATCTGAAGAAGGGTGACCAGGTATTTGCTCAGGTTAAATCCGTGACGGTGCGGCGTTAACGACCGATGCCGGGAACCGACTTATTTGACTGGATCGTGACCGCTCTCGGGGGGAGAGGTGGATGGGCTCCTGCGCTGTGTGTACGCTGTATTAAATTTGGGTCCCTGGCCACAAATGCTGCTTGTCGCCTCCGGGTCTGGGGCGCCGCATACGCAGGAGC
>JBATID010000053.1:0-3092 GCA_049667545.1 Woeseiaceae bacterium | reverse complement strand
CCACCGCACCATGCCTGCGTGTTCGGCGACGGCACCGATCTGCGGTTCATCGCCGAGAGCTTTGGCATGCCGGGGTACGCCTGTGCATATCGCGGAGGCGCTGTACGCGTACAAGGATGGCGCACGTCGTTGCAAGCACGCGCCGCTGATGTGCGAAACGGCCAGCGCGATCAATGATGAGGAGGTCGCGGAGGTCGCCGAATATTTCGGCGCGAAGAAGCGGGTTTCCTCTGAGCAAACCTATGCTGCGGACAAGGCGGCGGCAGGCAAGTTGGTCCACGAACATTTGTGCAAGGGCTGCCACGTGCCGCCAGGCGATCCCGATGTTGCGGACGCGCTGGGCATACCGTTGCATGGGCAACGAGGCTGGTACCTCCGCTACGCGCTGGAGTCCTACCTCGATGGCAGCCGCGAGAACCTGCTGCCGGCCATGGCTGACAAACTGTCGAAGCTTGAGGAAGGTGACCTCGACAACCTGATCCACTACTACACGAGCTATTGAAACAACCCACCGACTACGCGGGTGCCTGTCGAGCGCAGCGCTGATGTAGACTGGTCATCCATGGCAGCGATGACTCCAAGCACACTACGCATCGGCTATCGGTACCGCCCGAGTCGCCTTGCTCCCGAGTACGACGCCATCGTCATTGGTTCGGGGATGGGTGGCCTGACCACGGCGGCACTGCTGAGCGAGCTTGGTTGGCGGGTGTGCGTCCTCGAGCAGCACTACACGGCGGGCGGCTTTACGCACTCCTATGAGCGCAACGGCTACGAGTGGGATGTCGGCGTGCATTACATCGGCGAGGTTGGCGCGCAGACGCGCACCCGACGCCTGTTCGATTTCCTGACTGACGGCAAACTCGAATGGGCGCCGATGGCTGACGAGTACGATCGCTTCTACATCGGCGACAAGGTGTTTAGCGCTCGTGCCGGGAAACAAGGATTTCGCGACAACCTGCTGCGCCAGTTCCCGGACGAGCAAGCGGCAATTGACGATTACATGAAGTTGTTGGCGAAAACGGGTGGCGCGCTGTCTGGCTTCGGCATGAGCCGCGCGATGAAACCGTGGCAGCAGTCAATCGCAAAGCCGTTCCTGAAGTGGCGCACACCCGACGCTTTTTTTCGCAACACGTATGACGTCCTTCGCGAACTGACCGACAACGACGAGCTGATCGCCGTGCTATGCGGCCAGTGGGGCGACATGGGACTGCCGCCGAAAAAGTCGACTTTCATGGTCCATGCAATGATCGCACGCCATTATTTGCACGGGGGCTATTATCCCGTCGGCGGTGCCTGGAAGATCGCCGATTACATTATTCCGAAGATCCAGGAGGCTGGTGGCGAGGTCTTTACGTATGCCCGTGTGAAGCAGATCATCGTCGACGACGGCGTTGTTTGCGGCGTCGAGATGAAAGACGGTCACCGTATCAGCTGCGACCGCGTCATCTCGGCCGCCGGCGTAGATAATACGTTCCGGCACTTATTGCCGCGCGACATCGTCAACGAGACCGGCTATGAGGACAAGCTGCAGCATGTACAACCGAGTATGGCTCACCTCGGCGTCTACATCGGGCTGACCGGCACCGCCGAAGAAATCGGCCTGCCGAATACGAATTACTGGATCTATCCGAGCAGTGACTACGACGCAGCGGTCGACACGTTTCTCAAGGACCCCGACGCCGAGTTTCCAGTCGTCTATATTTCGTTCCCTTCCGCCAAGGATCCGGACTACCTGAATCGTCATCCAGGCACCGCGACCATCGAGATCGTTGCGCCGGCCCCTTACGAATGGTTTAAGAAATGGCGCGGCGAGACCTGGGGCAAGCGCGGTGAAGACTATGACGTGTTCAAAGCGGCGCTTGGCCAGAGGCTGATGCAGCATCTGTATGACAAGGTGCCGCAGGCTCGCGGCAGGGTCGATTATTTCGAGGTATCAACACCACTATCAACCGACTGGTTCGGGGGATACCAGCACGGCGAGCTTTACGGCCTGGCGCACACACCCGAACGCATGCAACAGTCCTGGCTACGGCCGCAGACACGCATACCCGGGCTTTGGCTGACCGGCCAGGACATCCTGACCTGCGGTGTCACCGGCGCAATGATGGCCGGTTTTCTCACGACGATGAGCATGGTCGGCACCCGCAACATGGCGCCGTTAATGAAGCAAATCGATTCCTGAGTGTGCACGACCAGCACGTCGCAGTGCATGTGGTCCAGAACCCGGGTCGCCGTGCTACCGACAAAACGCTGCTTGATTCCTGAGCGCGAGCGCCCGCCCATGACAACCAGACTGGCGCCGTTTGCCCGGGCGAACGTCGGCAGTAAATTGTGTGTTCGACCCGGTAGCTGGTGTATGTCAGCAGCCGCGACGCCGCACTCCGCTGCCAAATCCTGCAGTGCTTTACGGTGCTCATCTCGAATCTTCTCGTCAAGCTTGTCCAGCGGCAGTTTTTCCGGTTTGAACTTCCATGTCACCCGCGCACCAATTTCCTCGAGCCGCTCGTAAGAATGAAACAGCAGCAACTTGCCGCCGCACTTTTCGACAACGCTCTGCGCCTTCCCGATAATCTCGCGGTCCAGCATGGCGCCCTTGTCGTGCTTGTGTGTCGGGTCGACAGCTGCTACCACAACAGGCTGCTCGCGAATTGGCTTGGGCTTCGCAAACCACAATGGACACTCGATCCTGCGTATCAGACGCCAGTCCGTGTCGCCTAGCGATGCACGCTCCGAAGGGCTGTGCCAGTGAGTACCCTTGACGACGAATAACGCATTACAGTCCGCGGCTTTCGCGGCAATCATGTAGGCTTCGGGGCGATCCGTTGACGTACTGGTCCGAACCGTCACGCCGAGTTCCTCGGCCGATATTGCCAGGCCCTGCAGAATGGCCTCCATGTCACTTTGCACAGAGTCCGTTAACGCCTGCAAATCAGCGAAATAGATAAAATTTTCGCCGAGATGATTCATGATCGGATCACTGAGTACCAGTTCCAGATCACAGTCAAACTGCTTCGCGAGCCAGGCGGCGCGCGCGACGACGTCTTCGGGGTAATTGTCGAGTTCGACGACGCAGAGTACGTTGCGTTTCATGA
>JBATID010000052.1:0-2487 GCA_049667545.1 Woeseiaceae bacterium | reverse complement strand
GTGCGCGGACTCGAGCAGATTGCCCGTGACCGGCTGTTCGCGTGCCGCGCACTCCCACTCGAACTCGGTTGGCAGGCGCGCCCCGGCCCAGCGGGCGTAGGCATCCGCTTCGTAGTAGCTGACATGGCAAACCGGTGCGTTCGCGTCGATGGTGCGTGTGCCGCCCAGCGTGAATTCCTGTTCGCAGGCCGCATCCCAGTACAGTGGCCGCTGCCAACCCTGTTCGTTAATTACGGCCCAGCCGTCCGACAACCAGAGCTCCGGTTTCGCGTAGCCTTTGTCGCGGATGAACTCGCGGTACTCGCCGTTGGTGACCAGCCGGTTGCCCATTCGATGTGCGTGCAACAGTGCGTCGTGACGCGGCGTTTCGTTATCGAAACAAAAACCGTCGCCATGGGCCCCGATCTTGCAAATTCCACTATCGCCGCTGCTGCCGTTGTTAAAAGAATACGGCGGCGGGCAAACGTCGTTCGTCGCGGCGAGCGTTGTGCGTACAGCCGGCCGCAGCGGGTTACACGAAAACACATGCTTGATATCGGTAAGAAGCAGTTCCTGGTGCTGCTGCTCGTGATTCAGTCCGAGCGTGGTCAGCTGCACGATGACGTCATCGTCGGCGCGCTCCTCGAGCAACGCCTCCATGGCTGCATCCACGTGCCGACGGTAATCCAAAATGTTTGCGAGCGTCGGGCGCGACAACAGGCCGCGATGCGGACGCGCGTGCATGCTGCCGACCGTGTGGTAGTAGGAGTTGAAAAGGTAGTGATACTCCTCGTCAAAGTGCACATGGTTTTTCACCTGCGCCTGCAGGATGAAGTGCTCGAAGAACCAGGTGACGTGCGCAAGGTGCCACTTGGTGGGGCTGACATCGGGCATCGACTGCACCACCGTGTCTTCCGGTTGCAGTTCGCTGATCAGTGCAAGCGTTGTCGATCGCACCTGTCGGTAACGATCGGACAGCATGGTTGTCTGGGCGGAGTCAGTGGCAGGCATAGTTTAATGTAAGGGCAGCTCGGTCTTCTTTTGTACGGTGCGTATAGCAACGCTTGAATTGACGCGCGCGACACCGGGCAGGCGCGTCAGCGCGTCGCGGTGCAGCCGCTCGAAATCGGCCATGTCGGAAACCACGACGCGCAGCAGGTAGTCGAACTCCCCGGTCATGAGGAAACACTCCATGACCTCGGGGATGCCGCGCACGGCCTCCTCAAACGCCGCGAGCTCACTCTCTTCCTCGCGATGCAGCCCGATGTTTACAAACACGTTGCCGGGCAGCCCGACTTTGGGCTGGCTTAAGAGTGCGGCGTAGCGATCGATCATACCGGAATCCTCAAGTGCTCGAACGCGGCGCAGGCAGGCGGACTCCGAGAGGCTCACGAGGTTGGCCAGGTGCACGTTGCTGATGCGGCCGTCGCGCTGGAGGGCCTCGAGGATCAATTTGTCGTAGCGGTCGAGTTTCATGGCGGAATCCTGTGTAAAAACGATCTTTAGCAGCAGAAAATGCCACAAAAAGGCGGTTTCGTCATCAATATTGCAAGCGAATGCCACGCATTAGAGGCTAATCTGCTTGGATAAGAACTGGGGTCACAGGTCTGGAGAGAGCCTATGAAGATCGGGGTACCGAAGGAAATCAAAACGCTCGAGTTTCGTGTCGGCATGACACCGGCGGGCGTCCATGAAGTTATCGAAGACGGTCACGAGGTCGTTGTCGAGACCAATGCAGGTGCCGGTATCGGCGTCACAGACGCGGACTATAAAGCCGCAGGCGCTACCGTAATGGCAAAGGCCGAAGATGTTTTTGCTGCGGCTGACATGATCGTCAAGGTCAAGGAACCGCAGCTGCACGAGTGCGCGATGCTGCGCAAGGACCAGGTGCTGTTCACCTACCTGCACCTCGCGGCGGATCGTGCCCAGACAGAGGCACTCGTCAAGTCGGGTACCACGGCGATAGCGTACGAGACGGTCACCGCTAAAGACGGCTCGCTGCCGCTGCTGACGCCGATGTCCGAAGTTGCCGGCCGCCTTTCAATCCAGGCCGGCGCCTATGCTTTGCAGAAAGCCAACGGCGGTCGCGGTATTTTGCTCGGCGGCGTGCCGGGCGTACGCCCCGCGAAAGTCATGGTCGTGGGTGGTGGTGTTGCCGGCGCGAACGCAGCCGACATGGCCGTCGGTATGGGTGCCGCCGTTACGATCCTCGATCGCTCATTGCCGCGGTTGCGCCAGCTCGACGACATCTGGGGTGGACGCGTGCGCACCGTGTATTCGACCAAGCACATCATCGATGAGCTCAGTGCGGAGTCGGACCTGATCATCGGCGCCGTGCTGGTTGCCGGGGCCGCAGCACCGAAGCTGGTCACCGCGCAGAATGTCAAAGACATGACCGCCGGCGCGGTCATGGTCGACATTTCGATCGACCAGGGCGGTTGCTTCGAGACCAGTCGACCGACGACGCACGCCGACCCGACCTACGTTGTCGATGAAGTTGTGCATTAC
>JBATID010000051.1:0-3121 GCA_049667545.1 Woeseiaceae bacterium | reverse complement strand
ACTCCTTGATTGCAGAATTGATTTGTAATCAGTAGGTCCCGAGTTCGACTCTTGGTGCCGGCACCATTTTTTCTAAGAAATTTAGGGGTCAGATCTAACAGGGTCTGTCCCCTTTTTCATGCAACTTGGCCTCATGGTTGCGTGGACTTCGCGGTAGTCGGCCTTGTAGGTGGCCAACCCCGTCGATATGTGTTACAAAACCTCGGACAATAATCAAAATTGTCCGAGGTTTTGTAACACGCATATGGCCACAATAACCCAGCAAGATCGCCTGATTCAGCTGCTGCGGGATCACCCACTGGCGCGTGCTCGTGACCTGAAGGCCGAGGGGATCGATGCACCTACGATCGCCCGTGCGGTGAAGAGCGGTGTTGTCATTCGTGCCGGGAGAGGGCTGTATCAGCTGCCTGGTAGTGAGCTGGACCTTGACTCGACCCTGGCGGAAGCGTCAAAGCGTGTACCGAAAGGTGTTATCTGTATGATATCTGCGCTCGCCTACCATCATCTGACCGACCAGATGCCACGCAAGGTATGGATGGCAATTGGCGCGAAAGACTGGGAACCTTCCGTTGACTATCCGCCGTTCCGTATCGTTCGTTTTCGATCGCCATATCTTGAATATGGCGTTGAACGGCATCTAATATCGGGTGTCGATGTGCCGGTCTATTCAATTGCGAAATCGCTGGCAGATGCGTTTCGTAACAGAAGTCTCGTTGACCGATCCGTCGCCGTGGAGTGTCTGCGTAACGCGATAGAGCAGCACAAAGCAACCGCCGGCGAGATAGCACAGGCGGCTGCGGATTGCGGAGCTTGGAAGCAAATGCGGCCCTACCTGGAGGCAATGACAGCGAATGGCTGAAAAGCCGAGAAACTCTTCGGCCTCGGTCCGACAGCGATTGCTGAATATTGCTCGTGAGCAAGGCCGTGTATTTGAGGTCGTTCTTGTGACCTATGGCCTTGAACGCCTGCTTTACCGCTTGTCGAAATCAAAGTACCGAGACTCGTTCGTCCTGAAAGGCGGCATGCTGGTGACAGTCTGGATAGGTGATGAGAATCGTGTGACACGGGATGTCGATTTCACGGGACTCGGCGACGCGTCACAAGACCATCTGATCTCTGTATTTTCACAAATCATGAGCAAGCCGGCAGACGACGGGCTCGTGTACGACATAGACCGCCTCACTGCGGAAGCGATTCGCGAGGAGCAGCAATACGGCGGTATCCGACTCAAGACGATCGCCAACCTCGGCAAGACTCGAATCCCTATCGTCATCGATATTGGCTTCGGTGATGCGATAACCAGACCGGACTACGCGATAGAGTATCCAGCGCTTCTCGGTATGCCGGCCGCCAGCATTCGAGCATATCCACCTGCGACTGTCGTTGCGGAAAAGTTCCACGCCCTGGTTGCGTTGGGACTGGCCAACAGTCGTATGAAGGACTATTACGATCTGTGGGCCATACTGGGTTCTCAACCTATCGAGGACGGCGAATTGGATGAGGCCATTCGTGCCACGTTCGAGCGCCGCGAAACCGATGTGCCATCCGCACTACCGGCCGGTCTGACAAGGCGGTTCTCCACGGACCCACTTAAACTTCAGCAGTGGTCCGCCTACGCGAGGTCGATAGGCCTGGAGCGCTTATCTCTCGAGAACGCGACAGATTCGATCTGGATCGTTCTCGGACCCGCATGCGAACGATTGACCCGTTGACCTGTTCATGTCTGAGCGTTCATCTCACGTGTGGACCGAACGCATTCTCCCGGATCCGATTCTCAACAGATTTCGGCGGTCCTCGGGCCCGCAAACCCGGTGGATTCTTTCTAAGAATTTACCTGCACACCGCATGGCTACGAGGCCAAATCTCGGCAAAATTCTAAAGGAATCGAGCTGGAGACCGCATCACTCCTTGATTGCAGAATTGATTTGTAATCAGTAGGTCCCGAGTTCGACTCTTGGTGCCGGCACCATTTTTTCTAAGAAATTTAGGGGTCAGATCTAACGGGGTCTGACCCCTTTTCGGAGTCCATGAACCAGGCGCTTTCCTTCTAAGAATGTACCAGCCTACTGCATGGCTGCGCGGTCGAATTAGGTCAAAATTACAGCGCGCGATATAACGAACCGTTCTCCGTGCATGACGGCGGGTTGCAGTCATGCAGCCGGTCGGGAAATGTGACTCGCAGCATATGTTCTGCCGCCGCCTTGACGAGGTCGTCCGGCAGATCCATGCGTCCGCCTTTTGCGGGCATCTCGAGATAGCCGGTTAGCGCATGGTCGAACAGGACGGCATCCCAAAGCTGGGACCGGCCGGTCCATTCGCTGGTCTCGCCGACAATCGGCGCTCCCAACATACCGGTTTCATGGCAACCGGCGCAGTAATCCCTGTAAGCACTGGCACCATCAACTGCGGCAAGCTCGCTGTCGGACGTTAGCCCGGTATCACGGTTCGCCGCGTCGTTCGCGCATGCCGTCAGCAACAATACGGCGGCCAACATCAGCACTCGTCGCGTCACATCATCTTCCTCATCAAGATCATGGTGCGGCTGCCTGTATGTGCCGACAATACGCATTCCTGCCTATGGGTCGGCAACGCACGATTGTGCTCCCAATTTCAGCGATCTTCGTTGAAGAACTCGCCCAAAAGTCGAAACTCATCTTCCCGCCGGCTGCCCTTGCGCCAGACAAGGCCGATGGTCCGATAGCTCGTTTCGCTCATTTCATGGAGCTGCACGCGCGTGTTGCGCAGCAGTGATGATCCTCGCGCCATTTCGGGCAGGAACGTTATGCCGAGATCGGCATCTACCATTTCAACCAGGGTGAGCAGGCTGCTGGCGCCGAACCGCGAGACTTTTTGCGTATTGCGAATGCGGCAAGCCGCCAGCGCGTGTTCGCGCAGGCAGTGCCCATCCTCCAGCAGCAGGATGCTGTCCGAATCCAGGCGACTGAAGCGGTAGTTATCCGGATCGACGAGCTGCGTGTCCTCATGACAGGCGAGACAGAAAGGATCGTTGAACAGCGGCAGTTCGACAACGCCGTGCGTGCGCCAGGGCAGCGCCATCAGCAGCACGTCGAGTTCCCCCTCCATCAGGCGGTCGTAGATACGCTGGGTCTGGTCTTCCGTC
>JBATID010000050.1:0-8060 GCA_049667545.1 Woeseiaceae bacterium | reverse complement strand
GTCCTGGCGGACGATTCTCAATACGCTGGGTTATTTCGGATAGCGAGTCACCCGGTAACACGCGGTAGCGCGTCGCCGTGCCGATGGGTTCACGGGTGATTTTGGCGGTGGCACGCGGGCTTGCAGCCGCTGCGCTGCGACTAACTGGTGCGACGCTGACAGGCGCTGCCGCAGTGACCGCCGATGGTTGCACGACGGCGGTTGGTTGAGCGCTGACTGCCGGCTCGGCGGCCGTGCTGCTGGCCGGGTCTATAAACATCATGTACTCGCGAGCCAGGTGTGCACTGAATGGGCAACTAATAACGACATTGGTCGCTACCATCGGCTCCCGAATCGGCGTGCTGCCAAGAATTAGTAGTGAGCCGTCGGTGATACTGACGCTGGCGCGACCAATTCCAGGTAGTCCGGACTGGCCGGGCCCCAGCGATATGCAGGACTCGAAGATCTGTTCTTTCGGCGCCAGTGCGAAGGCGATGCTGGCACGCAGCGGTTGGCCCAGCTGTGAGTGAACCGTCGCCTCGCCAAGCTCGATGGCAGCGGCGGGCCCGGCAACGAGACTGCCGCCAACAGCAAATAGTGGAAGTAGCGACCTTGGCGCGCAATCCACGAGGCTGTTGATGCGGTTATGTTTCGATGTTCCTTTCTTCACTGTCGGGGTCTCCGCCGAATCGCAGTATCAAGATTATGACCAAATGATCAGGACTGAATATGACCTGACTCTATGTTTTGAGAGTTTGGCCGCTTCCTGGTGACATTCTCTAAAGAAAATGTGATGTGGTTCACACATGGGCGCTGGTGCTCGTTATGGTTAGCGACCGTTGCCCGCCGCGAGTCCGGCAAGGGTATTACCCGTGACGGCGGCGACCTCCTGCAGCACGACCGCGGGTTCCTGAACGTAATGCCCTTGCATATAGTCCAGCCCGAGCTGGAACAACACGGCCATCGCGTTCGCATTTTCGACGCGCTCGGCAATGGTCTTAATGTCGCGTTCTTTCGCGGCCGCGACGATTCGGCCGACTGCGTCCTGCGTTTTGCTGTCATTGATCAATGTATGCATCATTTCGCCGTCGACCTTGATGTAATCGGGTTTTAACAAATCGAGTATCTGGTAGCGTTCCTGGTCGATGCCAAAGTGTTCGAGGGCGAAGCCAACCCCCAGTTTTTGCAGGTGGCGAACAAGGTCGCGGGTTTGCTTGATATGTTTGGCGGCGTCGACTTCCGGTACCTGCAAAACCAGGCGCGAACAATCAAAGTTCCTCTCGTCAAATGCCTTGGTCAGCCAGACTACTGTCGCCGGGTCGGTGATCGACTGCCGTGACAGTCGGACAAAGACTCGGTCGGCGCTTTGTTCTTCACAGAACTGGATCGCCGCCTGCAGCATCCAGCGATCGATGTTCTTCATGAGGTTGTTGCGTTCTGCAGCCGGTATGAACTCAGAGGGCAGTACTGACTGACCCTGCTCATCCAGCATTCTCACCAGCAGGTCAAACATCGGTATGGATTCCCGGCGCAGTCCCGCGATCGGCAGCTGCGCAAGCCGGAAGCGATCGTCCATCAGCGCAGACTTCAGGTGTTTGACCCAGATCAGGTCGTATTCATGCTGTTTCGTATCTTCGCCGGTTGTTTCGTCGAGGAACGCACCGTTGCCGCCCGCTTCCTTGCCTATTGTGTAAGCGTCGATTGTCGCGGTGACGAACGCGTCAATATCGGCGAACGCCGCGCTGTTGGCACAGGCGCCAACTGTGCACGTTATGTGGGTCGATTTTTCCTTGACATCGAAGGTAGATTTACTAACTTCCTCCACCAGCTGTTTGCCCCACATCTGCGCGTCTCGAGCATGACCTCGTTCCAGCAAGGCCATGATAGCGGTGCCCTCGAAACGGCCGGCGACATCGCGTGGGTGCAGGCGCTTGCGCACGATGTCAGCGAACTGGGCAAAGATTTCCTCCGAGTCAATGACGCCGACTTTCTTACAGATAGCGCTGAACTTGTCGGGCCTGATATAGACCAGGCAATGCGTACCGGACGGCGGCTTCTTCTGCAGGCGTTTGCGTAACCGCTCCAGGAACTGTGCGCGGTGATAGAACAGCGTGGTCGGGTCGCGTTGCAGCGCGTCGTGCACGAGCTTTGTTGGCTCCACGGCGACAATGGGCTGGGGCGCAACACGAAGCTGTACGCAGGGTTCGTCGTCTAACTCGACCCGCTCGAATTCAAGGTGTGTTTCCGCGTTACCCGAATCGAGGTACGTCTTTACGATCAGCTTTTCACCAACCTGCCATTTGCCCTGCTGCGTCGCGACCAGCGCGCCTTTCAGCGCCGCGCGGCTGTCCGTATCAAAGCTGTCCATGATTGGCATGCCGACCAGTTCATCGCGCTCTTTGATTTTGAAGCGTTTTAACCAGGAGTCGTTGGCATCCATAACGATGCCGTCCTGTACCAGTGCGATAGAACTGCTCGAGGTCCTGATCTGGTTTTTCAGCTGGCGTTTATACTCGGTCGCAGTATGCAAGGTCGAGTTAAGCGCACGTTCGATGCGCATCGATCGAAGCTCGCGGCCGACAACCGATTGCAGGCGTGACTTGAGTCCCGAAGAAACGAGATCGCAGGCACCGGCACGCATCGCCTTTTCAATGTCTTCTTCGGCGGCTGTTTTTTGCATTGCGATGACCGGGACCTCCGGCCTGTAGCAGTCTTTTTGTTTGACGACCTGGCGGATGCCGTCGGGGTAGCGTTCGCAATTGATGATGATTAATTCAATGTTCTCAGAGGACAGTTTGTCAGTCAGTATTTTGGGAGTGACAATCCACAGGCAATGCACTGCATGACCGGCATCACGCAGCGTGCCGTTGATGAGTTCGACATCGTCCTGACTGTCAGTCAGTACGGCGATTGAAATACTGTGATGCCCGCCCAAATCCTGGTCCTTGATACGCCGGGAAGTCCCGTGATGTCCTTATTTTGTTAAGAGAGTCTAGACGCTGCGCCGCTCGCCGTCGTGACTGGTGTCTCAAAAAACCGAGCTGCCCCGGTATTTCTTGCCGAGCGACTGGCAAGAGGCGCTGAAATTGCCGCTGGCAGCGGGCCCGGAGTCCGGTATCATTGCGCAGCGCCCTCGGCAGGCAGGGCAACAAGGGGCACAGGAATGGCCAGTTACAGCACGAATGAGTTCAAGTCCGGGTTACGTATCATTATCGATGGCGATCCCTGCATCATTGTTGATAACGAGTTCGTCAAGCCGGGCAAAGGGCAGGCGTTCAATCGTGTGCGCATCCGCAACCTGAAGACCGGAAAAACGGTCGATAAGACCTTCAAGTCCGGGGAATCCGTGGAGTCGGCTGACGTGGTCGATACCAACATGCAGTATCTTTATGAAGACGGTGAGTTCTGGCATTTCATGGTGGCCGACACGTTCGAGCAGTATGCGGCGGACGCCAAGGCCGTCGGCGATGCGAAGGACTGGATCAGTGATGGTGATGTATGTGGCATTACTCTGTGGAATGGCACTCCGCTAATTGTGATGCCGCCAAATTTCGTCGAACTGGAAATTGTCGAGACGGACCCGGGTGTCAAGGGTGACACCGCGAGTGGCGGCGTCAAACCGGCCACTTTGTCCACCGGCGCAGTAGTGCGCGTGCCGCTATTCGTTGATCAGGGTGAGACGGTCAAAGTTGATACGCGCTCTCGCGAGTACGTTTCGCGCGTCAAATAAAACGCTTGTCGCTGTTGTCGAGAAGCGCGCAAAAAGTTGTGCAGAGTTTCTCGACGCCTTGTTGATCACGCGCGCTGAAACGCGACGGCGACGGACTGTCAATATCGAGCACCCCGAGCAGGCCGCTTGCAGCTATCAGCGGCACAACCAGTTCGGATCGAGAATTCGCATCGCAGACAATATGCCCCGGGAACGCGTGCACATCGGCAACTCGCTGCGTGTTGCCCGTACTTGCGGCGACGCCGCAAACACCGTTGCCCACCGGAATACGCACGCACGCGGGTCTTCCCTGAAACGGACCCAGGACCAGTTCGTTGCCACGCAGTACGTAAACACCGAGCCAGTTGACGTCGTCAAGCCCGGTATACAACAACGCGACAAAATTGCTGGTCGCGGCAAGCTTGTCGGTCTCGTCCGCGAGCATGGCACGCAGCTGCGAGTCCAGCAGTTTGTAATCGGTATCGGTCATGCGTCTGCCTCGAATGCAAAAGTAATAACATCACGAATATCGTCGGTTTTGTCATGCAGCATTTGCAGACGCTCCAAACCCATCGCAACACCGGCGCAGGCCGGCAGCCCGTGCTCAAGGGCGGCAAGCAATGCGCTGTCAACGGGCCGCTCGCGGCGCTGCCGACGGCGACGGTTCTCGTTATCGGCCTCAATTCGCTGCCGCTGTTCTTGTGCATCGGTCAGTTCGACATAGCCGTTCGCGAGTTCGACGGGACCCAGAAATATCTCGAAGCGATCCGCAACCTTCGTATCCGCTGGGCAGAGGCGTGCCAGCGCTGCCTGGCTTGCCGGGTAATGTCGGACAACCGTCAGGGTCTTTGTACTGAAGGTCGGTGCTATACGGGTCGCCAGCAACAGGTCGAGCCAGTCGTCCCGCGCGCTGCCAATGGCCGCGCGCAGGGTCGCATCGGCGTCGGCAGCAGCAGCAAGCGTTGCGATCGGGGCCGCCAGTGGATCAACGCCCAGCGCATCGACAAACAGTGCGCGGTACTCAAAAAGTTGCAGCGCCGGTGGTGCCGCCGCGGCTAATGCCGCGCGTATGACTGCCACCGTATCGTCAATGATGGCCTGCAACGTGAAGTTGAGCCGGTACCATTCGATCAGCGTGAATTCGGGCTGGTGTTGCTTGCCGGACTCGCCGTCACGGAACACACGGCAGATGGAGTAAATGTCTGGGTAGCCGGCTGCCAGCAAGCGCTTCAGGCAGAACTCCGGCGAGGTGTGCAGGTAGAGGGGCCGCGAGCTGACCGCGCTGCGCTGGATCTCCAGGCTTTCAAGTTGCGTATCGCTAACGGCAAATGGACTCAGAGCCGGTGTGTCGACTTCGAGCAGCGCGGCCTGGTCGAAGTGCGCGCGAATACGGCGCAGCATGGCGGCCCGGCTGGCCGCCGTCTGCGGCCCCGACGTTGGCTGCCAGTGGGTCATTGCGCACCGTTCCCCAACGTGCCGATCGCCTCACCCATGCGCAGCGTGGTGCCCGTCTCAAGACTGTCGTGCCACTTGCCGCTACCACCCGGCAGCAGCAGGATGACCGTCGACCCCATATTGAACCAGCCGAGCAGGTCGCCTTTTTCGACGGTTGTCGAGTGCGTCGACAGGTTGACCACGTGCACCATCCCTGCCTTGCGCGGGCGAATCTCGCCCCACAAGGGCGTTGAAATACTGCCGACGTTCAGCGCGCCCACGAGGATGACGACGGCCGGACCGTACGCGGTCTTGAAGTGCATGACGAGGCGTTCATTGCGGCGAAACAGACCGTTCACCCGCGCTACCGTGGCGCCATTGACGCTGAACAGGTCGCCGGGCACATAGCGTGCCGCGACCAGCTCGCCAGCCAGCGGCGCGTGAATGCGATGGTAGTTGTACGGGGCCAGGTAAATGGTCGCAAAACGGCCGTTTTCATAAGTTGCGGCTTCTTCCATATCGGTGGCGAGCAGGTCCTGCACCGAGTAGTCGAGCCCTTTGGCCTGCAGGATGCTGTTGCCGCGCAGCGCTCCGGCAACGCTGACGGTGCCGTCAACCGGCGATACGATCGAATGTTGCGCCGCATCGATGGGGCGTGCAGCAATCTTGAGCTCGCGAATAAAAAAGTCATTGAATGTCGCAAAGTCGCCCGGAATGTCGAGCTTTACTTCGTCGGTAGCAACGTCATAAAGGCGAACAAACCGCGTAATCAGGAAATCCTTGACGCGCGGGCGCCTGATGCGAGCCATCGCATGGATGAAGCGCGTGAGCCCGTGCCGTGGCAGCAGGTACTGCAGGAAAACGAACACGGCAGCTCGCAGTTGCGCTATCACCCTGAGTCCTGCGGCTTGCTGCTCGTGACCGTGAGCAGCAAGGTGGCGCCGTCATAAAACTGCAGCGATACAGAGTCGGCCGCAACCGCGGTGGGCCGCATCAGCATCAGGTGTTTACCACCGGGTGCGAGGATTGTGTTTGTGCCTGCGGGAATTTCGATCTTCTCGAGCCGCCGCATGCGGGCAACGCCATCGTCAACGACAGATTCGTGCAGCTCGACGGATGCATATTGCGGACTACTAACCCGCGTTATCGTGATTGTCTCTTCCGAGCTGTTCGTTAATGTCAGGTAGCCCGCGCTCATGGCCATACCAGGCATTGGTTGCGTGATCGTGACGTCCGATACGACCAGCGCAGGCCGGGTGTCGGCACTGCAGGCACCGACAAGCACGAGCAGCAGTGTTAAACCGATACGCATCAAAAATTCTCCATGATAAT
The DNA here is from genome assembly GCA_049667545.1 of Woeseiaceae bacterium. Lineage (GTDB taxonomy): Bacteria > Pseudomonadota > Gammaproteobacteria > Steroidobacterales > Woeseiaceae > UBA1847. The sequence goes on along the minus strand of JBATID010000050.1, from coordinate 1,606 downwards.
GGGCAGATCGTGCACGTAATTGGCGGCAACGTGCGGGCCGCTGAACAACGCGTGGAACTCGCCGTTCGGGTTGATCAGTAACACCGCGGCCGAATGGTCTACGGCGTAGCTGTCGGCGTCGCCCGGCTGCTTTTGAAAATAGATGCCAAGCGCTGCCGTCAGTTTTTTCAGCTCGTCAAGACTGCCGGTCACGCCCAGGTTGCCGTCCCCGAAATGAGCAACGTATTGGCCGATCAGTTGCGGTGTGTCGCGTTCCGGGTCGACGCTGATGAGGACGATCTGCGGCAGCGGCTGCTGCCCGGCGGCGGCAAGGTCGCGCTGCGCCGCTGCGAGCGTCTGCAGCGTCAGGGGGCAAATGTCCGGGCAATGCGTAAAGCCGAAGAACACCAGGCTCCATTGATCGAGAAATGTTTCACGATTCACCGTGTTACCCAGCGCATCGAGCAGCTGGAATTCCGGCAGCGCGTTCGATGTGGGCAGCACGAGTGCGGTTTTCACTTCCGCCGGCGCACTCAGCCGGGTCGCAACGGCCAGTCCGGCCGCGAGCGCGACCGCCAGCACGACGGCGACAAAAATATTCCTGGGACTCATCTGCTCGACGTTTTTCGGTTTGATTGACGAGGCGGTAATTCTACAGGCAGATCGCCGGCGAGCGTGATAGATTCGCCGACCCAATATCGCATTATCTCCTGAGCAACTCCGGGCATGAGCCAGTCCACCACGCCGCCGCCGACCGCCGAGGAATTGATTCGCGAAATCGCGCATCGATTCGAGCGGGCCGAGCTCAGTTTCGGTCACGGCACGGATAACGCGCTCGACGAAGCGGCCTGGCTGGTTTTCGCCACGGCCGGCCTGTCGCACGCTGATGCTCCGGCCGTGTATGAGCAACCGGTAAGCGAGGCACAGGCGGTTACAGCGCGTGCGCTCGCCGAGCGGCGCATTGTTGAGCGCGTGCCGGTTGCCTACCTTGTGAAACAGGCCTGGTTTGCGGGTCTCGAGTTCTACGTCGACGAACGGGTGTTGGTGCCGCGCTCGCCGCTCGCGGAACTGATTCAGCGGCGCTTTGTACCGTGGCTTGCCAAAGAGGCGGTCGAACGCGCGGTTGATCTTGGCACCGGCAGTGGCTGTATCGCGATTGCGCTGGCGCAGGCATTCCCGGAGGCCCAGGTTGATGCTGTCGATATTTCGACTGACGCGCTGGCGGTTGCGGCCATCAATATCGAGCGGCACGGTCTTGCCGGGCGCGTGCGAGCGCTGCGCTCGGATTTTTTTAGCGAACTGGGCGGCCAGCGCTACGACCTGATCGTCAGTAATCCACCGTACGTCGATGCCCTTGATATGGCATCGCTGCCGGTAGAATATCGCCATGAACCCGAGCTTGGGCTGGCTGCGGGCAGCGACGGCCTGGATTCCGTTCGAAAGATTCTGCGTGAGGCCTCGCGATTTCTCTCAGAGGATGGAATACTCGTGTGCGAAGTCGGCAACAGTCAGGCGGCGCTTGAACAAGCGTATCCAGACGTCGCTTTCGTCTGGCTTGAATTCGAAGCCGGCGGCAACGGTGTTTTCCTGTTAACCAAATCCGATCTCGACAAAATCGCGGCCTGCA
>JBATID010000049.1:0-6015 GCA_049667545.1 Woeseiaceae bacterium | reverse complement strand
GCGCAGATCCGCGGCAAAGGCGTCCCAGTTTGGGTAGCCCATCGCGAAATACAGCCTGGCGCGGTCGACGGCATCCGTCGGCAATTCATGGGTCTGCTGGTCCCGTATCATCTGAATGAAGTTCTCTACGCGACGTAGAAAACGGTACGCACTTTGCAGTCGGTCAGCTGCCTGCTTGCTTAGCCCCCGGCTGCCAACAAGTTTTGGCAATACGGTCTGCAGCGCGCGCCCCTGCAGCGCCGGTTCGCTGCCGCCGCGCACCAACTGCAGAGACTGAACGATAAACTCGGCCTCACGAATGCCTCCGGGCCCGAGCTTGATGTTGTCCTTTAGCTCGCGGCGCTGCACTTCGGCCGAGATCAGGGCGTGCATGCTGCGCAGCGATTCGAAGACGCCATAGTCGATGTATCGCCGGTAAACAAAGGGCCGAACCAGGTTGTTTTCGAGGTCGTCGATGACAGCGGCAGCGGGCTGTGCTCCCACGATCCGTGCCTTGACGTATGCATAGCGCTCCCAGTCACGGCCGTGCTGCAACAGGTACTCCTCCAGCGCGGCCATGCTGACTACCGGCGGGCCGCTGTCGCCAAAAGGGCGCAGGCGCGTGTCGATGCGAAACACGAAGCCGTCGACAGTGATCTCATCGATCAGCGCGATAATGTGGCGCGAGAGCCGTCCGAAGTATTCCTGTGCGCTGATTTTTTTCGCGCCGCTGGTCGTACCGTCATCGGTAAACAGGAAGATGACGTCGACGTCGGATGAGAAATTCAGTTCGCGGCCACCCAGCTTGCCCATGCCCAGAATGACTGGTGACACGCGCTTCCCGGACGCATCGACAACGTACCCGTATCTCGGCTCGAGCAGTCGCTCTGCCTGCTCTGTCGCAATTTGCAGCATCGTATCCGCAAGGCGCGACAGCTCACTGAGTGTCTCGTCAAGATCGGCCAGGCCGGCCACTTCGCGCCAGATGATACGCAACATCGCGCGATTTCGTGCGCGTCGCAATTGCGATTTTACAACGTCAATCTCTGCCGCATCGGCAACAACATCCGCCAGGATTTCGGTCGCGTGTGCGTCAACCATTGACTCGGCGTTGGTGATCAGCCATGGCCACTGGCGCAGCACGACTGAACCGGCGAATTCGCTGCAGGCCACAACCCTGCAAAGCGACTTGATTTCGCGCTCGGGCAGCTCTGCCAGGTCATGCTGCTCGCCGAGCCGCTCGAACCAGGACGTTACCGCGGTGCGAAGTATCGCCGGCACCGCGTCGAGCGCCGCGACGACGCGCTGATCGACATTATTTCCCATGGCCGCAGTCTATCGAAAATCCGCCGGAACTCCGGCACTATTCACGGCATGTCTGGCGTGCTCTGGAAGTGACGTTTTCCTGGAATCAGGAAGCGGCTGCCCTGGCGGTTTCCTGCAATTCGGCCAGGACGGGTTCAATCGGGACAGGCTCGCCGATGTAGTTGCCTTGCGCATAATCGACGCCGATCTTCTTCAGCAGCTTGACCGCAGCTTTGGAGCCGACGAATTCCGCGACAGTTTTAAGATCCATCACCTTGGCAACCTCGGTAATAGCCGTGACCATCGATTCCGAGATGCGATTTTCAGTAATATCGTGGACGAAACTGCCGTCGATTTTCAGCGTATCGACGTTGAAGTTCTTCAGGTACGCAAACGAACTCAGCCCCGCGCCAAAGTCGTCGAGCGATATCTTGCAACCGAGTTCTCGTAACGAATCGATAAACGCCTGCGCCTTCGCGAGGTTAGTCACAGCGGCCGACTCGGTGATCTCAAAGCACAGGGATGACGGATCCACGCCACTCTCTGTGATTTGCGCCTCGATAAATGCCAGGATGTCGTCATCAGCCAGTGACTGACCGGAGAGATTGACGGCAAGCGTCAATTTTTGTGCAGAGATCGCTTCACTGCTCTCTGCAATTTTTGCCAGAACTTCAGAGACGACCCATCGATCGATTTGCGGCATCATCTGGTAGCGCTCCGCCGCCGAGAACAGCGCCTTGGTTGGCACATGGCCGCCGTCGCCATCACATAACCGCAGCAGCACCTCGTAGCGCGGCGCGGACGGCTTGTCTGCAAGACCTTGCAGCGGTTGCACGAGCAGCTCGAAGCCGTCCCCGTCGATTGCTCTTTGTATCTCTGCGACCATCTGCATGTCGTCGAAGCGCCGCACAATACTCTTGTTGCAATCATCGAAGACTTCGATGCGATCACCGCCATAATCCTTCGCAGCCTCGCAAGCCATGCGCGCTGTCGTTAGCGCGTTGCCGTCATCGCCATGTTCGCGTGAGAACGCTGCGATGCCAATGCTCATCGTCACCTGCAGCGACTTGTCGCCGTCGAGGTAACGCAGGTCCGCACGTCTGTCGCGAATCTGGTTCGCGTAGTCGAGCGCCTCCTGCGCATCCGCATGCGTGAGCAACATACAAAAATCGTCGCCGGTGATGCGCGACAGAACTGCGCTTTTCGGCAGATCCTCTTCGAGCAGCTGTGCGAAGCGTTTCACAACCGCATCACCCGCAGCATGGCTGATACTGTCGTTGACGAGCTGCAAGTTATCGAGGTCAAAATAAATAATCTGGTGCGCGTCATCATCAGAATACAGTGACTTGTACGACTCGTGCAGCTGCGCCTCGAAGCCCTTGCGATTCATCAGGCCTGTCATGGAATCGAAGGACTGCGTGATAACGTACTCGGCTTTGCGCGCAATCTGGGCCATGAAACGCTGGTCGCGCAGCTGGAATTCGCGTTTTTCGATCTGTCCAAGCTGCGCCAGCACACCCTCTACATTGCCCTGCTTGTCCAGGATCGGGCTCATGAGAGCCTGAAACCCCTGCCCGGCGGGACTTTCGGAATGTGGTAACGGCGGGACGTTAAAAATCACCGGCTGACGCTGCGCCGGCAACTTCGGAATCAGTTGTTCCAGGAGGAAGCCATCGAGCGCTTTACGGTTGACGTCTTTCCAGCTTGAGTGCGTGGCGCTGATACGAATACGTTTGGATGGAATCAGCAGCACGCTGTAGCAAATCCCGATGTAGCGACCGCTTTGTCCGACGAGCTGCGCAAGATTTGAGTGGCCGGATGACGGGCTGTGAATTTTCTCGTCGATTTCGTAAACCAGCAATAGCTCTTTTTCGACTTCGTTGCGCCAGTAGTTGGTGTCACCGAGCGCCTGGTTGACGCGGACGTTTTCACCGATCAATTTCGCCGCTGGGTCGAGAATGGTCTTGAGTAGCCGCGGGTCAAACGACGATTTTGCGCCTGCTGATTGCGCAAATACGCAGATGAGTATGGCGAGCATTTCACGTTCATTACCGAAGACCGGCAATACCAGTGATGTGCGCCCCGATTGCAGGGTCCGTTTCAGCGCCTGGTCGCTTCTCGCGAGGTTTGAAATGGTCTCATCGAGCAATTCGGCAACGAAACTGTCGATCTCGCGGTCGGCGACACCGCTCGTAGACCAGATGCCGTTGCGGGCCAGGTCGTACAGGCAAAAGAGCTCGGCCTTGGGTACGAGGGTGTGCAGCAAGGCCGCGGCCTTGCCAGTCTTTTGTTCTGACGCGAAAGTATGCGCTTCTGCTGCCACATCGGCTCCAGGCAAAAATTGCCCTATTCCAGTGCAGTAAGATGCCAGCAAACGCGCGGCGCGGGTGTGACTCAGGTCTCAGCCGCTCCCAATAACAACGGGCACTTGTGGTGCCAATGGCCGGTTTCAGCGCAATTGCCGCACCCCGGGGAGGGTGCGGCTGGCCGAAATTACTGGCTTTCCAGCCAGTCGTCGTCGGAGCCCTCGTTGACGCCCTCGAACAACGGCGTGCTGAGGTACCGCTCGCCGGTATCGGGCAGCATTGCCAGGATAACCGAGCCCTTGGGCGCTTTCTCCGCGATTATCAGCGCCGCCCGGAGCGTCGCACCGGCCGAAATGCCCGTAAATATGCCCTCTTTCGCGGCGAGGTCCCGCGATGCCTGGATTGACTCGTCATCACCCACCGGCACCAGTTCGTCGAAGATCTCCCTGTTCAGCACGTCGGGGATGAAATCCGGCGTCCAGCCCTGAATCTTGTGGGGGCTCCACGCCTTGCCGGCCAACAGCGCCGCACCCGCGGGCTCGGTAGCAACGATCGTTACTTCAGGGCGTGCGGCTTTGATAATCTCGCCGGCACCCGTCATCGTGCCACCAGTGCCGTAGCCGGTGACCCAGTAGTCCAGACGCCGACCGGCAAAGTCGGAGAGAATCTCGGGCCCCGTGGTTTGCCGGTGAAACTCGGGGTTCGCCGGGTTCTCGAACTGGCGCGCCAGAAACCAGCCGTACTTGGCCGCGAGTTCTTCTGTTTTCTTCACCATGCCGCTGCCGCGCTCGGCAGCCGGCGTCAGTATTACTTTCGCGCCGAGCCCACGCATGATCTTGCGTCGCTCGACCGAAAATGAATCCGCCATTACTGCGACGAACGGGTAGCCTTTTGCCGCGCACACCATGGCAAGCGCGATGCCCGTGTTACCGGAGGTCGCCTCGACAACCGTTTGCCCGGGCTTCAACGTGCCACGCTTTTCAGCGTCGGTGATGATCGCAAAAGCCAGCCGATCCTTGACGGACGCCATCGGATTGAAGGACTCGACCTTGACGTACATCTCGACGTGACCGGGCGCCATGCGATTAAGACGAACAACCGGCGTATTGCCGATGGTTTCAAGAATGTTGTTGTAGATCATCTTCTTGTCCTTGTTTTGTGACGATGACAATTGTGTAACACAAATGGCGCCGCAATGCCGCGCCGCGAGTACGTTGCGGCTGGGCAATGTCGATACAGGTGAGGCACAATCAAGGGGTTGCCGTCGAACCTGCCGGTTCTGACAGCCGTTATAGACAGGAAACCTGAGATCTACGCATACCGATGAAGTTGCAACAACTGAAATACCTCCTCGCGATTGTCGATAATGGACTCAACATTACGGCCGCGGCCGAGCGCTTGTATACATCGCAACCGGGCGTCAGCAAGCAGCTGAAATTGCTCGAAGAAGAGCTTGGGATGCAGCTTTTTACCCGGAAAGGCAAAAGTCTGGACGGCGTGACCAGCGCTGGCGAGAAGATCATTGAGCGCGCGCGTGTCATTCTGCAGGAAGTCGAGAATATCCATACCCTCGCATCGGACTACCACGAGGAAGAAGAGGGCTCGCTGTCTATCGGGACAACGCACACCCAGGCGCGCTACGTCTTGCCGGAGATTATCGGTGAATTCCGCAAGCGCTACCCGAAAATCGGGCTTGACCTCCACCAGGGCACGTCCGAACAGATTGCCGACATGGTTACGACCAACACGCTCGATTTCGCCATCGCGACGGGCTCGAAGGAGTTGTTCTCGGATTTAACGCTGGTGCCAAGCTACTGCTGGGACAGATCGATAATTGTGCCGAAAGGGCACGATCTGTGTCAGCTCGACAGACCGCTGACGTTACATGATCTTGCCGCTTACCCGCTGATTTCATACGTATTCAGTTTCGGTGGGCAATCCTCGTTGAAGCACGCCTTTGCTGAACAGGGCCTGGATCCGGAAGTGGCGTTCACGGCCCGCGATGCAGACGTTATCAAGACCTACGTTCGCATGGGTTTGGGTGTCGGCATTGTGGCAAGCATGGCTGCCGACTGTTCCGACAGCAAAGACCTCGAGGTTATCGACGGTGCCGGCTTGTTCCCCCGCAGCACGACATGGATCGGATTTCGCAAGGACGCCGTAATGCGACGCTACACCACCGATTTCCTGTGCCTGTTTGCACCGCATGTCACGCCGGATCAGCTTGAACAAATTCGCAATGCGTCCTCGCAACGCGAGGTCGACGAATTATTCGTCGATCTGCGCCTGCCGCTCCGGGTTGGCTGCGCGGACAGCAGCAACACTTCTGCCTGATCCGGACGCAGCCTGTTGGCGCTCAGTAAATCCTGATGCCGCCATGACGTTTGCGGATGCGGTGATCGACCCACCAGTTGCCCAGCAGGAA
>JBATID010000048.1:0-2103 GCA_049667545.1 Woeseiaceae bacterium | reverse complement strand
AGCATCAGCCGAAACCCGGCTCAAGTCTTTGATTCGAAGCGAACATCCGCCAATGTTATCTGCGAACGGAACAACATAATGCGACGCACTCCCGCCTCTGGTAGCGCATATGTGCCCTGCGTCACACTATTTGTCCTAACCGGCCAATCGATCGGCGGGCGTCAATCCGTCTGCCTACAGTCCGTGCGCCGTATCCCGGATCAACGTATCGACGACGGACTTCAGACTGTCTTCAACACTTGCGCCCGACGCCCTCTCCAACTCGTAGTCTTTGAGCTGTCGGTGTGCGCTGGTGCCGCGCGAAATAATATTGTGCACACCCGCCACTTCCTTCTCACAGCCAAGCGCGCGAGCGTCTTCCGACACCAGCGAGCAAAGTTCATCCAGCATATCGGCAAATGGCACGACGGTGCCTTTGGCGAGATCAATCAGACCCTCGTCAAAGCTGTAACGCATCGCGCGCCAGCGATTTTCACGAATCAACATTGGAGTGTAGATGCGCCAGCGCTGATTGCGTGTCCGTAGTCGATACAGCATACGTAGAATGCACATCAACAATGCTGCCAGAGAGACCGTGTCCTCGAGCCTGGTGCAGACATCCATAATGCGGGTTTCGAGCGTCGGAAAGCGCGCGCTCGGCCGCAAGTCCCACCAGATGCGTGTTGCGTCATCGATCAGCCCGGCTTCCATGAGAATACCGATGTGCCGCTCGTACTCCGCGTAGCTGGCGAAGCGTTCGGGCAGTCCGGTTCGCGGCAGCGCGTCGAAGATCGTCAGCCGGTAGCTTTTCAAGCCCGTGTCCTGGCCAAGCCAAAACGGCGATGAGCATGACAACGCCAGCAGGTGCGGCAGGAAGTAAGACATTTGATTCATCAGGTCGATGCGCAGCTCGTCGTCGCTGATACCGACGTGTACATGCATGCCGCAAATAACCAGCCGCCGCGCTGCGCCTTGCATCTCGGTCGTCAGCTCATCGTAGCGGTCTTTGCGCGTGTGCTTTTGCTCGGTCCATCGCGAAAACGGGTGGGTCGACGCCGCGATCGGTGCGAGTCCATGCCGGTTTGCGACTTCGATTACACTGCGGCGCAGATGCGCTAGGTCTTCGTGGGCTTCCTGTACGGAGTGACAGACTTTGGTGCCGATTTCTATTTGCGACTGCAGCAGTTCCGAGGACACCTGCGCACCGCAGAGCTCTTCAGCTTCGGCCATCAGCGTTTGAGGCGGATCCACCAGCAGGCTGCGGGTCTCCTTATCGACCAACAGGTATTCTTCTTCGATTCCGACCGTGAATTCCGGTGCTTGGATAGCCATTCCCCAGTCTCCCGTCTGCTGTTCTTATTCGAGTTGTTCTTCTAAGCGGTGATCCGTTTGTAATGCATGCCGATGCGCCCAGGCATCTCATCGATTATCCTGTGCATCACGCCGGCGATCTGCTCAATGCCTTTGGCGTCGTCGATCAGGTCCTGACGAATTTCCAGGCCGACATGCGGCAGGCCGGTTTCCTCGGCATGGTGATCGATGGTGAAATCCTGCGGCGCCTTACCCGAGTAGGGCTCGTTGTCACCAACATAGTAGCCGGCCGCACGGAAGCCCTCGAGAAACAGCTCTTTCAACTGCTCATCCTTGTCCCACAGCACGCCAATCTGCCAGGCACGTGATTCGCCATTCAGAACCGGGGTGAAGCTGTGAATGGAAACAAAAGCCGGCGCCGGACCGCACTTCTTCAGCCGTTTCACCTGCTCGTCAATTGCCACGTGATACGGCCAGTACAGGGCATTCGCGCGCAGCTCCTTGTCGTCCTGGTGCAGGCTGCGGTTGCCCGGTACAAGAATGCCGTCGCCATACTCAAGGAATGCGCCTGGATCCATCAGCTGCCGATTGCAGTCAACGATCAGTCGCGAGTAATTGTGAACCACCGCTGTAACCCCAAGGCTGGCCGCAAGACTTTCAGTCAATGGCCCTGCACCTATGTCGACTGCCAGGTGGCATCGGCGTGCAAAGGGATCAAGACCCATATCGCCGAGCGCTTTCGGAAAACGGCAGCTCGCGTGGTCGCACACCAACAGGATCGGCCGCTCGGCCAACGGATTAATGACGCGGAAC